>NZ_JBSFMM010000031.1:0-64116 GCF_053599555.1 Streptomyces sp. NPDC000941 | reverse complement strand
CGTTGTTGACCGCCGACCCCCTGATCACGGCGTGGACGGTGTCGCCGTCGGCCAGCGCGTCCTCCAGCCGCTTGAGCACCACCACCCCGACCCCGGTACCGAACACGGTCCCTCGCGCGTCGGCGTCGAACGGCCGCACATGGCCATCCGGTGAGAGGAACGAGCCCTCCTGATGGAGATAGCCCGCGATATGCGGCGCGTTGACGTTGGCCGCTCCCGAAAGCGCCATATCGCATTCGTGGTTCAGCAGCCCCAGGCACGCGGTGTGCACGGCCACCAGAGCCGTCGAGCACGCGGTGCGCAGAGAGAGGCTGGGGCCCTTGAGGTCCAGCTTGTAGGACACCCGGGTGGACAGGAAGCCGAGTTCGTTGGCGACCAGGAGCTGGGTGAGCCCCATGGTGTCCCTGAGGTGCGGGTCCTGCTCGACGAGCGGTAGATATCGGTTGGCCCCCGCCCCCGCGTAGACGCCGATGCTGCCGTCGTAGCGCGCCGCGTCGTACCCGGCGTGTTCCAGCGACTCCCACGCCGTCTCCAGAAACAGCCGGTGCTGTGGGTCCATGACCCGCGCCTCGGCGGCCGTGTAGCCGAAGAACTCGGCGTCGAAGAGGTCCACGCCGTCGAAGCGAGCGACCGCTCGCACATAGCCGGGCTGGTTGAACACGTCCGGTGCGACCCCGGCCGAGAGCAGTTCCTCGTCGCTCAGCGGCACGATCGACTCCACGCCGTCCCGCAGATTCGCCCAGAACTCCGTCAGATTCCGCGCACCGGGAAACCGGCCGGCCATCCCTACGATCGCGATGCCCCCACGGCCGCCGTCCCCGCCCCGCGCCGTGCTCACAGGCTCTCGCCAAGTCCGTCGATGAGCCTGCTCAGCATGCGCACGGTGGGCCCCTCGTAGACGATGGTCAGCGGGACCGCCACGGCCAGGTCCTGGCGCAACCGGTGCACCACCTGGAGGCCGAGCAGTGAACTCCCGCCCAGCTCGAAGAAGTTGTCGTGCACCCCGACGCTCTTGAGGCCCAGCAGCCCCTGCCAGATCTCCGCCACCTGCTCCTCCGTATCGCTGCTCGGAGCGACATAGGGATTGCGCAGGGTGGGGCGTTCATGGCGGCGGGTGGCAGATGGCGCGTCCTCGACCGGTCCGGCGGCCCACAGCCTTCGGCGGTGTTCCACATCGGCGGTGGAGACGACCAGGTGAGGCTGCGGGGAGGTGTTCAGGAGCTCGTCGAACGCGCGACGCCCCTCCTCGGGCGTCAGGGCCAGCTCCCGGATCGCGGCCCCGAAGCCGCTGTCGTCCTGGGCCCGCTGGGTGAAGAGCCATGCGTCCCAGTTGATGCTCGACCACGGTCGGTCGGCGCAGTGATGGCGCTGGGCGAACACGTCGAGCACGGCGTTGGCGGAGGCGTACGCGCCAAAGCCCAGGCCACCGAGGATCGCGGAGATGGAAGAGGACAGCAGCGCGAAATCGAGGCGCTGGTCGGCGAGCATGTCCTCCAGCACCAGCGGACCGTAGAGCTTGGGACCGAAGTGCCAGGCGCTTTCGTCGTCCCCCAGCTCGGACACCGACCGATGTGCGGCGGGACCGGTCGTGCCGGCACAGTGCAGCACACCGTCGAATGCGCCGAACCGCCGCAGTACCGCTTCCTTCAACGCACCCATGGCCCGGGCGTCGATGACATCGGCGGCGGCCACCATCACCTCGGAGCCCAGCCCCCCGATGGCGCGTACGGCCTCGATCGCGGACCGGATCCGCGCCGGATGCTCCGGATCGTCCCAGTCGGCCCGCGGCGGCAGGCCCGTACGGCCGGTGAGGACGAGGCGTACGGGCTCCCGCTCGGCGAGGGCGCGCGCCATCAGGAGGCCGATCTTGCCCAGCCCTCCGGTGATCAGATACACGCCGTTCCGCCGGACCGCAGGTGCCGCGAGCGGGGGGAGGTCGCACGGGACGTACGTGGGCACCCATCGATGCCGACCGCGCAGGGCGACGGTCCGCTCGACCGGCTCCTGGCCCAGGACCTCCAGAAGTTTCCCGACCGTGGCCCGGGGTGCCTCCGCACCGTCGAGATGGAGGTCCACCTGCGCACACATCAGCGACGGATACTCCTGGGCGAGGACCTTGGCCACCCCCTGCACCGCCGCTTTCGGCGGGCACAGCGGCTCGTTCCCCACCACTGAGAAGACCTCGTTCGTCACCAGGTCCCAGCGCTGCGGCCGCAGCATCACATCCGCCTCGGCCGCCTGGGCCCAGCGCACCAGGCTGTCGTACGAGCGTCGCAGCAGCCCCGCGACATCCTCGGCGGACCGGGTCCGGTCGGCGTCGTGGCCGATGCCCCAGCAGTGCACCACGCGGTCCGGCAGGGCGCCGTCCGCCCGCAGCGCGGCGGCGAGCCGGGCGTAGTGCTCCGGCTGCGCCGGGTCCACCACATATCCGTCCTCACCCCGCACGGCCCACGTGTCGCCCGCCGCCACCGTCCGTACGTCGGCCCCGAGGTCGGCCAGGCGTAGGGCCAGCTCCGAGCCGACCCCGGTCTCGTCGGCGAACACGAGCCATTTGTGGGCGGCGAGTGCAGCGGGCGAGCCGGCCGTGGCGGCCGGCAGCCGTTGCCAGGACGGCGCGTAGAACCATTTCGACACGTCGTGGTGTCGGCGCGGCGCGGAGCTCGTCGTGGGCGCCGAAACATCCGGCTCCAGCCAGTATGTGCGGCGCTCGAAGGGGTACGTGGGCAGCTGCACACGGGTCCCTCCCTCCGTACGGGGGAAGGGGTCCTCGCGTCCCGCGAGCCACAGCCGTCCGGCCGCGCGGAGCATTGTCGCCCGATCGGACTGGCTCTCGAAGGGACCGGGCAGGGACGGGACCACGGTCCGGTCGGTCCCGGACCCGGCCGGATGCTGAAGGGCCCCGGTGGTGAGCGTCTGGCCCGGGCCGATCTCGACCAGTGCGATGTCCGGTACGCCCCACAGGGTGTGCAGCCCGTCGGCGAAACGCACCGGGGTGCGGACGTGTTCCGCCCAGTAGTCGGGAGAGGTGGCCTCCTCGTCGGTGATCCACGTACCACTCACATTGGAGATGAAGGGGACCGTCGGCCGGCTGAGCCGGATCTTCTGGAGCAGCGCCCGGCAGGGTGCGACGACAGGATCGAGGACCGGTGAGTGGAACGCGTGTCGGCTCGTCAGCCGACGCGACATCAGCCCGGCGTCACGCAGCTGATGTGCGGCGTGTTCCACCGCGGCGAGAGTTCCGGACAGGACGGACGTCTGCGGGCCGTTGAGCGCGGCGAGATGGAGGTCGTCACTCGTGTACCGGCGGGCCTCCTCCTCGGCCAACGGCACGGCGAGCATCGCCCCCTCGCCCTGTTTCTCGATGAGCGTGGCGCGCTCGACCACGAAACGCAGCGCGTCGGGCAGGGAGAACACCCCGGCCGCACAGGCCGCCACGTACTCGCCGAGACTGTGGCCGATCATGGCATCCGGCCGTACGCCCCACGCGTCCCAGAGCGCGACCAGCGCGTACTCCAGTGTGAACAGGGCGGCGTGGCCCGGACGAGGCTCGTCGAGCGGATGCTCACCGCGCTCCGGTTGCAGAAGCATCTGCCTGAACTCGGCCTGCGCCCCGCCCTCCGCGGCGGGCCTGCCGCCGGTGTCCGCGGTGAGCATCAACGGGCGGATGTCCTGGCCCAGCAGCGGCTCCAGCAGGCTCGCGCAGCGGTCCACGGTGTTCCTGAACGCGGGCTCGCGCGCGTAGAGCCCACGCGCCATCCCCGGGAAGTGGGCGCCGAACCCGGTGAACATGAACCCCACGGGGCGATGGGCCACATCCGGCGCCGTGCCACTGAGCAGCCTCCCATCGTCCCGCGCCTCGAGCGCGCCGATGGCGTCGTCGGTGTCCGCACAGACCAGGGTGCGGCGGTACGGGAAGTGGCTGCGGCCGTCGCGGAGGGTGAAGGCGATGTCCGGGAGCGACTGGCCGGGGTGGGCGCGCAGATGTGTCAGCAGCCGGTCCGTGGCCGATTCAAGGGCCTCCGGGGTCTTGGCGGAGAGGACCAGCAACTGCTCCTGATCGGCGGCCTGCCCGATGCCGGCGATCTGCCCGATGCCGGCGGTCTGCCCGGTGTCCTTCGCCTTCTGCGGCGCCTGCTCGAGGACCACATGCGCGTTGGTCCCGCCGAGGCCGAAGGAGCTGACGGCCGCGCGCCGCGGACCGTCTCCCTCGGGCCAGGGCCGCAGTTCGGTGTTCACGTGGAAAGGGCTGTCCGCCAGACCGAGCCGGGGGTTGGGCTCCGTGAAATGAAGGCTCGGCGGGATCTGCCCGTGTTCGACGGCGAGAACCGTCTTGATGAGTCCGGCCACCCCCGCGGCCGAGTCCAGATGGCCGATGTTGCTCTTCACCGAGCCGAGCGCACAATGACCGGTCGGCACCCCCTCGTACGCCGCCGTGAGCGCGGCTACCTCGATGGGGTCGCCGAGCGCGGTGGCGGAGCCGTGCACCTCCAGATACCGGATGCTCTCGGGCGCCACATCGGCGTTGGCGAGCGCAGTGGAGATCACCTTGGCCTGGGTGACGGCACTGGGCGCGCTGAAACCCGCCCGGTTGGCGCCGTCGTTGTTGACCGCCGCCCCCTTGATGATGGCATGAATGTGGTCGTTGTCGGTGATCGCGTCCTTGAGACGCTTGAGCACGACCATGCCGACACCGTCGCCCCCGACCGTTCCGCGCGCTTCGACATCGAAGGTGCGGCAGAGGCCGTCGGGGGAGAGGATGCCGTCCTGGCTGTACAGATAGCCGTTGCGCCGCATGCCGTCCACCGAGACACCACCCGCCAGGGCCATATCGCACTGGTAGGCCAGCAGGCTCTGACACGCCTGGACGACGGCCACCAGGGAGGTGGAGCAGGCCGACTGCACCGTCACGCTGGGGCCTTCGAGGCCCAGTTTGTACGAGACCCTGCTGCTGAGGAAGTCGGGCCGGTTGCCGATCACGAGTTCCTTGTCGCTCATCGTCTCGTGGGCGCCGGGGCGCGTACCGATGTTGAACAGCAGATATGTGTTGTGACCCGCGCCCGCGTAGACGCCGACGAGTCCGTCGTAGCGTCCCGGGGCGTGCCCGGCGCTCTCCAGCGCCTCCCAGGCGCACTCCAAGAGCACCCGGTGTTGCGGGTCCATGAGCTCGGCCTCCCGGGGGGAGTAGCCGAAGAACGCCGCGTCGAACGTTTCGCTGCCTTCGAGCGGATAGCCGGCGCGGACGAACCGGGGGTCGTCGAGCGTACGGGGGTCCACGCCACGCGCGGCGAGATCTTCCTTGTCGAAGCGGGTGACCGCGCATTCCCCTGCCTTGAGGTTGCGCCAGAACGCGTCGATGTCCCCGGCCTTCGGGAAACGCCCGGACATCCCCACGATCGCGATGTCCAGACTGTCCTCGTCGAGGTCGTCCTCGAACTCGCCGTAAGCTCCGGGAGACTGCTCACTCATGCTGACCTCGTCTCGCTCGCAACTGCTGTTGGCGGCGTTTCAACAACGCGTTCTGCTGGACCCCCTCGGACTGCCGCTCGGAACGGGGATGCCCCGGGCGACGTTGCTGCCCGGACAGGAGCGCGGCCTGCGCCCGCACGGTGGTGTGCTGGAACAGCGACAGCAACTCCACTTCCCGGCCGGCCGCGGCCTGCAGCCGGTGCTGGAGCTCGACCAGCAGCAGGGAGTGCCCTCCGACGTCGAAGAAGTTCTGGTCGGCCCGTACGCTCTCGGTGTGCAGTACGTCCTGCCACACCGCGGCCACGACCCGCTCCAGCTCGTTCGCGAGAGGGAGCGCGGGGCCCTCGCCCGCGTCGGGGGCGGCCGGGGCGGGCAGCGCCGTGCGGTCGACCTTGCCGTGAGCCGACAGGGGGATACGGGGCAGGACGACCAGCGACTGCGGGACCATATGCGGTGACAGCCGTTCGTACAGATGCCGTTCGAGCTCGGGGCGGCCGACCGCGCCCGGGCCCACCGTCTCGTAGTACGCCACGATCCGCCGGTCACCGGGCTTGTCCTCGCGTACGACCGTCGCGGCGTTCCGTACCCCGGGGTGGCTGTTGAGCGCGGCGTCGATCTCGCCCAGGTCCACGCGGAAGCCGCGGACCTTGATCTGGTCGTCGCGCCGCCCCAGGAACGCGATCGTGCCATCGGCGAGCCGCCGGACCATGTCGCCCGTGCGATACAGCCGGGAGCCTTCCGGAGCATCGGGGCCGAAGGCGGTCGCGGTGAGGTCGTCGCGGCGGTGGTAGCCGCGGGCGAGGTGGGCGCCACCGATGAGGAGTTCACCGGCCACACCGGCGGGCAGCGCACGGCCCGCCTCGTCGACGACATGGGCCTGGGTGCCGGGCAGCGGGACACCCAGGGGCGCCGTGTCCCACTCGGCGTCCAGATGCTCGGAAACGTCGAGAGCGAGCACGCCAACCGTGGTCTCGGTGGGGCCGTAGTGATTGAACACCCGGCAGCTGGGCGCGCTCCGCTGGATGTCCCGTAACCAGCGCCAATCCGATGCCTCGCCGCCGACGACGAGCAGTCGGCGGGGCAGCAACTCGGCGAAGCGGGGCGAGGACTGGAGGGCACGCAGATGGGAGGGCGCGATCTTCAGAAAGTCGACGCCCCACCTGGCCGCCCAGTCCGCCAGCCTGTTCGCGTCCAGGGCGGTGTCCCGGGCGATGAGATGCAGCTCACCGCCCGTGCACAGTGGCGGGGTCAGCATGGTCACACTGGAGTCCACCGTCAGCGGTTGCACCATGGCGCAGCGCATCGGCCCATCGATCCCGAACCGGCGGATGACGGCCTTGGTGTAGCTGACCAGCTGACGGTTCTCCACCACCACCCCCTTCGGCCTGCCTGTGGAGCCGGAGGTGTAGAGCAGATAGGCGGCGTGTGACAGGGCACCGGGTGCGACGGCCGTGTTCTGTGCGGGCCTGCCCCGCAAGGCGGTCCACGCCGTGTCGAGTGCGACGATCCGGTACGTCTCCAGGTCCCCCGGCTCGGCCGCTCCCGCCACCACAAGGGTGCTGACGCCCGCGTCGCCGAGGATGTCCTCCCTGCGCTTGACGGGGTCACGCGGATCCACGGGTACGTAGGCGCCCCCCGCCTTGAGGATGCCGAGGACCGCCACCACCATCTCCGGACAGCGCTCCATGCGGATGCCGACGGTGGCTTCGGGGCCGACGCCCAGTTCGCGTAACAGGTGGGCCAGCTGATTGGCCCTGGCATTGAGCTCTCGGTACGTCAGGGTTGTGCCGTCGGCCCGCAGCGCGAGGGCGTCCGGGGTACGGGCGGCCTGCTCCTCGAAGAGCTGGGAGAACGTCCGGTCCGGCGGATCGGCCGCGACGCTGTTCAGCTCGTCGACGATGCGTTCCTCGTCCGCGGTGAGCAGGGGCAGCTCGGCCACCGGCCGATCGGGGTCCTCGGCCACGCCGAGGAGCAGTGTGCTGAGGTGTCCGACGGCGCGGCGCGCTGTGGACTCGTCGAACACATCGGTGGCAAAGAGCAGGTGGCCGGATAGCCGGTCCCCGTCATCCGTCAGATGGAGGGCCAGATCACCCACGATGGCGGGGCTGTACTCCGGCCGGTACGCCATGGTGAGGCCGGCCACATCGCTGCCGATCCGTGGGGCGTCCCGGTACGAGAATCCGGGACGGCCGAGCGCGGCGCCGTGTCCGGCGGTGGCTGCCTCCGACTGCCGCCGCACCTCGCGGACCAGTTCCCGAAACGGCAGCGCGGCGTGGATCGCGCACCGTACCGCGACCTCTGACTCGAAGCAGCCCAGTACACCGGCGTCGTCCGGGTGGCTGCGGCCCGGAGCCGGAACGGAGACGATCAGATCCGTCTGCCCGCTGTAGCGGTGCAGCAGCACCAGATACGCTGCCAGCAGCGCCGAGTCGAGGCCGTCGCCCTCCCATGTGCGCAGTGTTGTCGAGGCCGGTTCGGGGATGTCGAAGGGCACGACCTGGGCGCGCAGATCGCGGTGGAGGGGGACCGGCCGGTCCCAGGGGAGCTCCGGCGCGGGGGGTGGTTCGGGGGTGTTCTCCGGGGGGTGCGGCGCTGGGGCCTGCGGCTCCGGGACGTACGACGCTGCGGCCTGCGGTGGGGTGTCAGGCTGGTCGGTGACTCGCGCCTCGTAGGCGGCAGCGGTCTGCGACACCAGAAGCTCCAGCGACGCTCGGTCGCACACCAGACGGTGCGTCACCACCACGAGGAAGTGTTCCCGCTCCCCGCCCCGGATCAGACCGGCCCGGACGAGTGGCCCCCGCGCCGGGTCGAAGGGGGCCCGTACGGTGTCGGCCACCAACTCGTCGACTCGACGGGTGCGTTCACTCCGTGGGAGTGGACAGACGTCATGGTGTGTGACGGGTATGTCGGGTCGGGCGCCGAGCGGCATTTTTGGGGTGCCGTCCACCGCGTCGAAGCGAGCGCCGATCGACGGGTGTCGCGACAGGACCGAACGAAACGCGGAAACCAGCGCGCCCGGGTCGAGGGTGCCGTGCAGTTCCAGTCGGCAGGCCATATGCGGAAGCGGGCTGTCCCGTACCAGTCGGCTCAGCAGCCACGCCTGCTCCTGCGCGGGCGACAGGGCCGGTGGGGAAGAGGGATGCGTCATGAGACTGCCTCATAACTGGACCGCGTCGTCGGCCGGATGGTGGACGCGACTGCTCCAGCGGCCGAGGAGCGTCTGGTGGATCTGCGTCGTCCCCTCGATGATCTCCATGACCTTGGCGTCGCGGAACGGACGCGCGACCGGCGAGTCGCCGCCGATGCCGCATGCCCCGTGGATCTGCACCGCGTCGGAGGCCACGCGATTGGCCATGGTGGAGGAGAAGTACTTGGCGACCAGCGTCTGATGGACGGCGTCCGCGGCCCTGGTCTCCTTCGCGACCCCGGCCTCCCAGCACAGCAGCCGTGCCGCCCGTACGCCGGTGATCATGTCGGCGAGCATGCGCTGCACCAGTTGATGCTCCATGATCACGCTGTCGTACTGCGTGCGCTTCTCGGCGTACCCGGTCGACGCGTCGAGGCACGCCTGGGCGAGTCCCACGCACCCCCATGCGGTGCTGTAACGGCCGATGTCGAGCGCGGACGACGCGACGAACGCGAGCCCCGAGCCGGGGCGGCCGACCATGGCGTCCGAGGGGATACGGCAGTCGTCGAAAGTGATGCGGGCCAGCATCGAGCCCCGCAGGCCGAGCAGGTTTCGCAGCGGTTCGACATATATGCCCGGAGAGTCGCGGTCCACCAGAAAAGCGGTGTGGTGCCCTTCGTACTGGGCGAATACCAGAAAGGCATCGGCGAGTTGACCGAAGCTGATCCATTCCTTCACGCCGTTCAGCACCAGATCAGGGCCGTCGGGCCGCGCCTCGGTCGTTACGCTCTTGGCGTCGCTGCCCACTCCGGGTTCCGTGAGGGCGAACGCGAGGACGGCCTCGCCCGCGGCGACGGCCGGAAGCCAGCGTGCGCGCTGCGCGGGCGTACCCCACTTCCAGATGGAGTGGGACACCATGTCCTCGACGGCGACGAAATTGCGCACCGTGGAGCAGGCCCGCCCCATCTCCTCGGACATCAGGCCGTAGGTCACGGTGTCCCTGGCCGAGCCGCCCCAGTCCGCCGGCAACAGCGAGGAGATCCATCCTTCATCCGCGAGGTCCTTGACAATCGGCCGCGGAAGTTCCTGTTCCGCGTCGCACATATCCGCCCGGGGCGCCAGGGCCGTATCCGCGAACTTCCGGAACCGCCTCCAGTCCTCTCGCTGTCCCGTCGTCAGCTGGCTGATCATCAGTGGTTTCTCCGCTCTTTGGGGTGAAGGCACTGTTCAGCAGCCCCGTGGTGAGCGCGGCGGTGGGCGCTCCAGGCTCGGGGAGGTCGGGCGTGGGCCAAGAAGGGCCAACGGCCGATGAGGTTGAAGAGGAACATGTCATAACATGTCATTCGGGCTGAGTCGGCCCGATGCAATGGCGTCGCCGCTCTGGTCGGCTGTTCCCACAGGTTCCTGCTGTGTCAAGCGGAACGGGGTGATCCGAGTCAGCCGCGCCAATTCCCAATATCGGGCGGCGTCTTTATGGGCGGAACTCTTTCAACAAACATGCGCGATGAGGTCGCTCAGGCCCGTCACTCCACAACAGCTAAAGAGGCTAACCCATGCTTCGGTAGGCTGCAATGCTTCCGGCAAAGCTGATGGGAAGGAGGGGAAGGTGTCAAATGGAAGGTTATGCGGAGAGGCGTCGCCCATCGCCGTCTGGACCTATACGAAGCCCAGACGACGATGCGAGCGTCATTCTTCTCCCGTTTCTCCCGCTTCTCCCAGGGCAGTTGTCAGGCGCCGGTCCGGACCGGGGTCAGCCGGAGTACGGTGCCCTCACCGTTGGCCGACAGGAGCAGGGAGCCCTCCGGGGCGACGGCGAGGCCGGCGAACCGGATGGCCATTCCCGGCAGGCCGCCGGCGAACAGCGCGGGCTGGGCGCGGGGGACGACGCCCGGGGGCGGTCCGACCGGTAGGTCCTCCGCGTCGATTCTGCTTTCCCCCGTGGTGAGTGAGATCGCCCGGAGCCTGCGGTGATCGGTCTCCACGGTGAACAGCTCGTCACCCAGGACCACCAGGCCCTGCGGCGCCCCGAGACCGTCCGCGACGGTCACCGTCTCCCCGTCGTCGATCCGGTGCACCACCCCGAGCCGGTCGTCACTCACATAGCAGCGCCCCTCCTCGTCGAAGGCCACGTCCACGGGGTGATCGAGCCCTTCGGCGAGCGGAGTGATGGTGCCGTTGTCGTCGATGGCCACGACCCGGCCGGCGCCCGCCTCGGCGACGACGAGCGAGCCGTCCGGCCCCACGGCGATCCCCAGGGGCTGCTTCAGCCCGGATGCCCGGTTCCGGGTGGTCCTGTGCACCGGGTCGTGGGTGTGGACGTCACCGAACTGCGAGGTGAGGTGCAGCAGTTCGCCGTCGGCGGCGATCCCATGGGAGAAGCACAGGAAGGCGGACGTGGCCACGGTGCCCGGCTCGTCGTCGACGGAGACTTCGGCGGAGACTGCGGGGCTCGCCAGCCGGTAGTGGTCGGCCGCGTACACCGTGCCACCGAGATCGACCGTCACCCCGTAGGGCCCGTCGAGCCCGCGTGGCACGATCTCGCGGGTCCTGCCGTCGGAGTGCATCTCCATGATGCCGCCGCTGGCGTAGCTGGAGAGGAACATTCTGTTCTCGGTGTCGAACGCCGCGTTGTCCAGGCCCACCACACCGCTGTGGACGAGCGCCCGGGACCCGGTGCCGTGCACATCGATGCGGGTCACGATGCCTTCCACGCCCCGCGACAGGACATGCAGCACACCGCCCTGGTCGAAGCGGACCGCGACCGGCTGGTGCACATCCTCCGCGACCACCTCGGGCGTACCGCCGTCCGGCGGTATCCGCCAGACCTGGCCGCTGAGCATATGCGGATAGTAGAGATGGCCGTCCGGGCCGAGCTGCATCGCATTGCCCATGGCCAGCCCCTCGGTGAGTACCACCGGGCCACCGCCGTCGGGGAAGAGTTCCATCAGGCGGCCGTCGGGTTTCATCTCGTTGATGAAGAGCCGGTCGCCGATGCAGGTGATGCCGTTGGGGTTGGTGACCTCGTCGGACACGAGGGTGTACGCCCCCTCGGGGCTGCGGCGCCACACCCGGCCGGGGACCAGGTCGGTGATGTACATCGAGCCGTCCGCCCCGAAGGCGAGGTCGTCCGGTGACTGGACCGGACTGTCCATCGGCACGATCACCTCGACGTCCCCGGTGGCAGGGTCGACGGCGCTGATCTGCCCGGCGAGGAACTGGGCGACGTACAGCCGCTCGTCGGGTCCGAAGGCGACTCCGTTGGAACCCCACAGCCGGTTGGGCTGGTTGAGCCGCTTCACCTCCCAACGGCTGCTGGTGGCTCGGCTGCGGCCGGTCGCGTCGAACCGGCTGGGTGACACCATCGCGTCGTTGCCCACCTTCTCGGAACTCCCGGTCTTCACTGGGCCTCGACCAGGACGTCGTTCATCCCGTCGTCCGCACCACGCCAGCGTCGCAGCAACTCATGGAAAGCGACCGGGCCGTCGCCGTAGGACTCGCTCCGTTTACGCGGTTGCCCCTCGTTGTTGTAGTAGCCGGGGGTACACTCGGCGTGGAATTTCTGCAGGTCAGCGGCGCTCTGGCGGATTGTCGCCACCCATTGGTCCTGTGCCGTGACGGTCGGCTCGACATACCGGGCCCGGCGCTTGCGCGCCTCGGCGACGACCTCGGCGATATGGCGCGCCTGCTCGTCGAGGACGTGGACGAAATTGACGGCGCTGGCGTTCTGCACCGGGCCGAGCTGGAAGAGGTTGGGGAAGCCGTGGCTGTAGAAACCGTGCAGTGTCCGCGGACCCTCCTTCCAGGAGTCCATCAGGGACACCCCGCCCCTGCCGTACACCGGGAGCTTCCCGGACATGACCCCCGAGACGCCGACCTCGAATCCGGTCGCGAAGACGATGCAGTCGACGTCGTACTCCACCCCGCCGACGACCACCGCGCTATCGGTGATCCGTTCCACGCCATGGGTGTCGGCCGTGTCCACCAGGGTGACATTGGGCCGGTTGAAGGTCTGGAGATAGGTGTCACTGAACGTGGGCCGCTTGCACATATAGCGGTACCAGGGCTTGAGCTTTTCCGCCGTTTCCGGGTCTTCCACGAGGGCGTCCACGCGGGCCCGCAACTCGTTCATCTTCTGGAAGTCGGAGATCTCGTAGGCGCGTTCCCGTTCCTCGGGCTCGATGTGGGCATAGCTGTTGGTCGGGATCATCTTCTCGTACAGCCGGGCACTGCTGGTCCAGGCGTCGTTCACCAGGTCCTCGTCGGCCCGTACGCCCGTGACGACCTTGAGGAAGTTCTCCATGCGCCGCCGCTGCCAGCCCGGCCCGAGCGACTCGGCCCACTTCGGCTCGGTGGGCCGGTTGTCGCGCACATCCACCGAGGACGGTGTGCGCTGGAATACGTACAGGTGTCGTGCGTCGGCCCCGAGATGCGGCACAGCCTGGATGGCGGTCGCGCCCGTGCCGATGAGGGCCACGCGCTTGTCGGCGAGCTTGTCCAGGCCGCCACCCGCGTCTCCGCCGGTATAGGCGTAGTCCCAGCGGCTGGTGTGGAATGTGTGCCCCTTAAAGCTTTCGATCCCGGGGATGCCGGGAAGCTTGGGCCGGCTGAGGGTCCCGCCGGCCACCGCGACGAAGCGCGCCCGCATCTCATCACCGCGGTCGGTGGAGACGATCCACTCCGACTCGGCCTCGTCCCAGCGCAGTTCGGTGGCCTGCGTCTGGAAGCAGGCGTCGTCGTAGAGGTGGAAGCGGCGCGCGATGGCGCAGGCGTGCAGCCGGATCTCCTCTCCCGGCGCGTACCGCCACTTCGGGACGTATCCGACTTCCTCCAGCAGTGGCATATAGATGTACGACTCGATATCGCAGTGGATGCCCGGGTAGCGGTTCCAGTACCAGGTGCCGCCGAAGTCGCCGCCCTTCTCGATCACTCGGATCGACTCCACGCCGGCCTGGCGCAGCCGCGCCGCGGCGAGAAGGCCGCCGAACCCGCCGCCGATGACCAGCGCTTCGACCCGGTCGCGCAGCGGTTCGCGGGTGAACCCACGGTCGGCGTGGGGGTCGTCCTCGAAGTAGCCGAACTGGCCGGTGGTGCTCTGGTACTGGGCCTTGCCGTCGGGGCGGATCCGGCGGTCGCGCTCGGTGCGGTAGCGGGATCGCAACTCGTCCGGATCGAAGCCGAGTTGCCCGGGGTAGGAGGGGGTGAGGCCGGGGGGTGTGGGGGGAACACCACTCACGAGGGAAAGTCTCCTTGCTCCATGATTGCGGTCTGCGCGTCAGTCAACCCAGCGCACTTCGATAAGTCAACCGACTGATTTAATTTTGGCCACGATGCCTGCCACGATGCCTGCCACGGCGGCGGCGAGGCCGGGCGCGGATCAGGAACCAGATCAGGAAGACGCGCGTACGACAAGTCGCGGCACGATCACCGTCTCGCGCGCCTGGGCGCCGGTCATCAGCGCGGCGACCTGCTGCACCGCGGCCCGGCCGAGGAGTTCCTTGTCGACTAGCAGGGTGGTCAGCGGTGGGTCCACCAGTCGGCTGAGGGTCAACCCGTCGCAACCGACGAACGCGCAGTCCTCCGGCACGCTCACCCCGCGGTCGCGGGCGCGGCGCATGGCGCCGATGGCGATCAGGTCGTTGTACGCGAGCACGGCCGTCGCCCCGAAACCGGTGTCCAGCACATCGTCCATGGCCGCCGCGCCACCGCCGAGGGAGTTGACGGCCGGGAACACCCATCCCTCCTCGGCGGGCAGCCCGAACTCCGTGGCGGCCCGGAGGAACAGCGAGTGCCGGGTGCCGCGGTCCCCGGCGTCCGGGCGTCCGCGGTCGTCGAGCATCGCGATCCGGCGGTGGCCGCGCTCCACGAGGTGGCCGACCGCCTGGCGCATCCCGGTGGCGAAGTCGATCCGCCCCCCGCTCACCGCCGGTGGCCGGTGCTCGTTGTCGAGCAGCACGAAGGGCATACCGGAGCGTTGGACGAGCTCGATGGCGGCGGGGTCGAGCAGAAAGGCGACACAGGCGTCCACATGGTCCACCACGGTCGCGGCCACCGCGGTCTCCCGTTCCAGGGCGGACCCGGTGCTGTAGACGGCGACCTGCCAGCCGCGCTCGTCGGCCGCCGCCAGCACGCCGGAGACCACCTCGGGGAAGAAGGGGTTGAGCACATCCGCGATGACAAGGCCCAGCGTGGTGAGCCCCGGGCCGACCATGCCACGGGCGAAGCGGCTGGGGCGGTAGCCCATGGCCTGGGCCACCTCGAGCACCCGCTGCCGGGTGGCGGGGTCGATCTCCGGTTTGTCGTTGACCGCGCGGGAGACGGTCTGCCGGGACACCCCGGCCGAACGTGCCACGTCGTCGATGGTGATACGGCGCCGCCTGGCGTTCGGGGGCACGGCCCCACCCCTCTCCCACCCCGCGTACGTGGCGTACGAGAGCGCTCACGTGAACGCTCCCGCCCCGATCATCGCCGCGGCGGCGACGGGCGTCAATGGACCGCATCCGCGTAACATCCCGCCGTTTCCCACATATTGACACGGCGGCCGACTGGGCCGGACAGTGCTCCGTGAACGCTCACGGGAACGTTCACGGAGGACAGGACATGCCCACGCTGAGGATCCCGCTCCGCCCCCTACACATCCCTACAGCCCGAGCAGCCCGCGCCGCGCGCACGTGGTGGCGCACCCTGTGCGCGGCACTCGTACTCGCCCTGGCCGTCGGCCTTCTCTCCGCCCCCGCGGCCGACGCCGAGGTCCAGCATCCGCGGCAGGAGTGGCTGCGCGCGTCCACCGCCGGCCTCTTTCTGCACTGGGGCATGTTCACCTACCCCAAGCACCAGAACTGCCAAGAGTGGGAGCGCGATGTCACCGAGGGCGGCTGGAGCGCGGACTACTGGGTGGACGAGGCGCGTAAGCTCGGCGCCTCGTACATCGTGCTGGCGACCTTCCACAGTCGGCTGGGCTACGCCCGCCCCTGGCCCTCGAAGATCCCCGGCAGCTGTGCCACCGAGCGCGATCTGCTCGGCGAACTGGTCGCCGCGGGCAAGGCCAAGGGCGTGCACATCATCCTCTACATGACCGACGATCCGCAGTGGCACAACGAGTCGGGCACCGAGACCCTGGACTCGGCCGCCTACTCGGCGTACAAGGGCCAGCAGGTCGACCTGACCACGCGCCGCGGCTTCGGCATGTTCAGCTACGACCTGTTCTTCGAGGTCATGCAGAACTACCCGGACCTGTCGGGCTTCTGGATCGACAACGACAACGAGTACTGGGAGGAGAAGGGCCTCTACGAGCAGATCCGTGAGCGCCGACCGTCCTGGCTGCTGAGCAACAACAACGAGGACACGCCGATCATGGACACGGTCAGCAACGAACAGAAGACCGGCATGACCCCGGCGTACGACTACCCCGCCGCCGTGACCGTCCCCATGCCACGGCTGACCGAGGCCGACTACAAGCTGCCGACCACCGGCGACTGGTGGTACGACGGCGGCGACCACCAGGTCGACGCCCGGCTCAGCACCGGCCGTTACATCACCAACGCCGGGGCCTCCATCAAATCGCTCATGGCCGAGACACCGATGGTGAACGGCAAACTGCCGCCACAGCAGGAGGAGTTCAACGACTTCATGGGCCGGTGGGTGGAGCCCGTCCGGGAGTCGGTGTACGGCGTCGAGGGCGGCGGCTATATGTACGGCGGTATGCAGCCCGGCTTCTGGAACGACGGCGCCCACGGCGTGGTCACCGTGGGCCGGGGCGAGGACGGCGACCGCACCCAGTATGTACACGTGGTCACACGGCCGCGGACCGATCTGGTGCGGCTGCGCGACAACGGCTACACGGTGCGCCGCGTCACCGACCTGCGCACCGGCGAGGCGATGCGCTTCAGCCAGTCCGGTGGCCACCTGTCGATCCTCGGCATCAGCGACTGGGATCCGTACGACACGGTGTTCAAGGTCGAGACCGACGGCCGTCAGCCCTACTACCCGCAGTCCGGCGTCGACGCCACCGCCTCGTCCGCGCGCGCCGGACACCCGGCGGCCGACCTCGCCGACGGAAACCACGAGACCTACTGGGACAGCGACGGCGAGCTGCCCGTCTCCGTCACGCTCGACCTCGGCGCCCGCAAACGCGCCACGGCGCTGGCGGTGAACCAGCGCGAATGGTCCCCGACGCACGCACGGTCGTCCTTCGGCCGCCCCGAGGACTCCGCCCGCATCAAGGACTACCGCGTCTACGCCAGTGGCGACGGCAAGCGCTGGACGCAGGTGCGCGCGGGCGCGCTGCGCAGCGCCCGCGGGGTGCAGACCATCGACATCGGTGACCAAGACGCCCGCTATCTCAAGCTGGAGGCACGCAGCCTGTGGGGCGGCCCGCAGGCGCCGGAGTTCTTCGACCAGCTGCGCATCGACGAGATCAAGGTGGCGTACGGCCGCCCGAAGCCCACCCGCACCCCGCTGCCGCTGGAGGCCGAGGCACGGGAGAACCGGCTGACGGGCGCGGCCCGCTCCGGCGAGTGCGGCGCCTGCTCGGGTGCGCGGCGGGTCGTCGGGCTCGGTGGGGGCCTGCGCAACTCCGTGACGTACCGCGACGTCCGCGCCCCCGAGGACGGCGACTACCGGCTTCAGCTCGACCACACCGCGGTGGCCACCTCCTCCCTGTCCGTGAGCGTCAATGGCGCGGCGCCGGTCGAGGTGCCCGTCGTCGCGAACAACCCCGACAGGGCAGGAGGGGTGCCGGAGAGCACGGCGGTCTCCGTGCCGCTGAAGGCCGGCGCCAACACCGTACGGATCTTCTCCACGGCCGCCCGCGGTCCCGGCCTCGACCGGATCGCGGTCGCGCCGCTGCCCCCGGCCTCGTACACGCCCAAGACCACGCTCACCGTCCGGCCACACGGTCTGCAGTGGGTCGGCCCCGGTCAGCGGTCGATCACCGTCACGGCGTCGCTCCGGCTCGACGACGACGAGCAGCTCGACGGCGTCAGCCTCGCCCCGCGGCTGCCGGCCGGCTGGACCGCGGACGGCGGCCCGGTCACGGCCCGGTCGCTGCGGCTCGGCCAGACGCTGACGGGCAGCTGGACCCTCACCTCGCCACCCGGCCAGGACGCCGGCTCGCCCGACATCCCCGTCACGGCGGACTTCACGCTGCTCGGCCGGCAGAAGTCCGTATCGGACCCCGTCCGGGTGCGGCCGCTGCCCGCCGGCCGGATCTGGGCGCGCGAGGCGGAGGACTCGGCCAACCAGCTCGGCAGCACCGGCATCACGAGCTGCGGACCCTGCTCCGGGGCCGAGAAGGTGCGCAACATCGGCGGCAGTGAGCAGGCGGCCGTGTCCTTCCCCGACGTCGTCGTCCCCGACGGCGGGCAGCGCACGCTCTACCTCGACTACACGGTCAACGGCACCCGCTCGTTCCAGATCAGCGTCAACGGCGGCCCGCCGACCGTGGTGACGGTGACCGACACCGGGAACACCACCCCGCGTACGACCTCCGTCCCCATCACCCTGAAACCCGGCGCCAACACGATCGAGATCTCCAACGCCACCGAGTCCGCCCCGGACCTCGACCGGATCTCCCTCGGCTGAGTCCGAGCGCTGACCAAGGTCGCGAAAGGGTTCTGGAACGCTCCTGGAACACCGACGACGCCGAGGAGTCAGGCCATGCACCCCAGACCTTCCCGCCGCTCCGCGCTGCGCACCGGCGGTCTGCTGGCGGCAGGCGCGCTGCTTCCCCAACTGACCGCCGCCGCGGGGTCCGCATACGCGGCCGCCCCGTACACCGGGGCATGGAGCCCGGTGCCGAAGATCCTGGCCCGGATCAGGCCGCCCGCCTTCCCCCGCCGGACCTTCCCCGTCACCGACTACGGCGCGGTCGGCGACGGGCGGACGATGAACACCGAGGCGTTCCGGGCCGCCGTCGCCGACTGCCACCGCGTCGGTGGCGGCCATGTCCTCGTCCCCGAAGGGCGCTTCCTCACCGGCGCGATCCATCTGCGCAGCGGCGTGGACCTGCACGTCACCGAGGGCGCCACCATCGCCTTCAGCCCCGATCCGCGCGACTTCCTGCCGGCGGTGTTCACCCGCTGGGAGGGCACCGAGTGCTACAACTACTCACCCTTCATCTACGCCTACGGTGAGCGCGACGTCGCCGTCACCGGTCGCGGCACACTCGACGGGCAGGCGCGGCTCGGGCCGTGGGAGAGCTGGTACCGCACCAGCGGACTGCAGGGTCCCGACCAGAGCCTGCTGCGCCAGATGGGCTCCACCGGGGTGCCGGTGGCCGAGCGTGTCTTCGGCGACGGCCACTATCTGCGGCCGAAGATGGTGCAGTTCTACCGCTGCCGCAATGTCCTGGTCAGCGGTCTGACCATCGTCGACCCGCCGATGTGGACCGTGCACCCCGTGCTGTCGCACAACGTCACCGTGCGCGATGTCACCGTGGACAGCACGCTCTACAACACCGACGGATGCGATCCGGAGTGCTGCTCCGACGTGCTCATCACCGGCTGCCGTTTCAACACCAACGACGACTGCGTCGCCGTCAAGTCCGGCCGCGACGAGGACGGCCACCGCGTCGGCGTGGAGAGCCGGAACATCGTCGTACGCGACTGCCGGTTCTCCGGCCGCTGGGGCGGGATGACGGTGGGCAGTGAGATGTCCGGCGGGGTGCGCGATGTCTTCGCCGAGAACTGCGAGATCAACTCGCCGGACTTCCCCGGCCGCTACCCCGTCAAGCACGCGCTGTACGTCAAGGCGAGCAAGAAGCGCGGCGGCTATATCGACGGATTGCACATCCGGAACTTCACCGGGCAGAACGTCGAGCGCGATGTGGTGTTCGTGAACATGAACTACAACGGTGGCGAGGGCGGGACGCTGCCGGTGTCCGTGCGGAACATCCACATGGACCGGATGGAGATCGACAACGCCCGCGCCGTACTGCAACTGGTCGGCCTGGAGACCGACCATCTGCGGGGCGTCAGCCTCTCCCGTTCCACATTCACGGGCATCCTCAACCCCGACAGCATCGCCTACACCGACGAACTGACTTTCCGGCGGGTCTACGTCAACGGCCAGGAGCTCCCGCTCCCAAGGCGTTAGCCGGTGTCGTCCACTGGACGCGCGTACCGCACAGGGACACCACGACCGCCGAAGCGGCCACGACGCCCAGGCCCCACACCAGACTGCTGGAGTTCGCCACGAAGCCGATGACCGGGGGCCCGGCCAGCAGGCCCGTCGTGCCCATGGCGGCGACCAGGGCCAGAGCGTCCGGGCCCTGCTTCGCCGCGGCGACATAGACGCAAGGGGTCACGGCCGCGATGCCGAGGCCGACGCAGGAGAACCCGAGCAGGGCCGGAACCACACCGCCGCTCAGCAGGGCGAGGGCCAGCCCCGCCCCGGCCAGGGCGCTGCCGAGGACGACGACCCGCCCATCGCCCCAGCGCTCGCGCCAGCCGTCGGCGAACAGCCGGGCCAGGACCATCATGCCCGAGACGACGGCGATCCCCAGGGGCGCCAGCTGTGCCGACGCCTTGACGACATCCGTCATATAGAGGGCCGACCAGTCGTTGATGGCGCCCTCGGTGACGGTGCCGAAGACCATGGCGCAGCACATCCACAGCGTCATACGGGTCGGCAGGGACCATCCGCTGCGGCTCATCGTCTCGTCCCGCTTCTCCTCGGCGGCCTCGTCCTCCGCCAGCAGCCTGGTGCGGGCGTAGCCGAACAGGAGCAGCAGGACGACGGCGGCCACGCCGAAGTGCACGGCGACCGTCGAGGTCATCGCGTTCACACCGGAGGCCAGGAGGGCGGCGAGCAGCGAGCCGCCGCTGAACGTCGCGTGCAGTTTGGCCATGGCGTTGCGCTTGTGCCGGACTTCGAGCGCGGCGCCCTGTGCGTTCATGGCGACGTTCAGACAGCCCACGAGCACCCCGTCGCAGCACACGACGGCCAGGGCGACGGGGTAGTTCGGCGCCATGGCCAGGGCGATGAGCACCAGCGTCAGGCCCAGGGCCGACAGCAGCGCGAGGCGCTGTGAGCCCAGCCGCCTCATCAGCATCGACACAAGGGGGAACGACACACTCGCGCCGACCCCCGCGGCCATCAGCAGAAAGCCCACCTCCGCGGCCGTCAGGCCGAGATCGGCCTTGAGGGCGGGGATGCGCGAGGCCCAGGTGGCGTACTGGAAGCCGAGCGAGCAGAACAGCGCGGCGATCGCCAGTTGGCTCCGGTAGAAGGGATCTCGGACCCGCGGTATGTGGATCAAACCTGCTCCTTCTGCGATGACGCGCCATGAGCGGACACGCCGGACGGCACCGCCCTCGACATGTAGATGACGTCCGGGCCATAGCCGTCCGGGGGGACGACCTCCTGGTGGGCGGTGAAGCCACGCGCCGACCAGTACGTCGCGCTGCCCCCGACGGCGACCAGCGAGATCTGCTCGTATCCGTGTGCCCTGGCGGACGCGGTGAGGTGGCGCAGCAGGCGCCGTCCCAGCCCCCTGCGCCGGAAGTTCTCCGCGATGACCAGGTCGTGCAGATGCAGATTGGTGGACGGGTACGCGGTCTCCTCGGGCCGTTCCAGGTCCGGGTACCGGTACATCGGATAGGGCAGCGCCAGCGCATAGCCCACCAGATGGGGGCCCACCTCCAGCGCGCGGCAGGTGGCGGGCGATACGCGCGCGCGGGATTCGAGCGCCACCCGTCCCTCGGACAGGCCGAGGCCGGTGTAGGTGTGGGACTCCAGCGCCGTGATGCCGTCCCAGTCGTGCTCTGCGATATGGCGGATGCGCACCTCGTCGTTCATCCGGCACATGCCTTTCCGGACCCGCCGGACCTGCCGGACTCGTCCGTGGCGCCGCCGTCGATGCAGGTGTAGGGGAGCGGGCCGAAGCCGTTGAAGCCCTGGGTCATATAGCTGATCGCATACGCGCCGCAGGACAGCACCCAGACCGGGTCGCCCGACGCCAGCGCCTCGGGCACCTGGACCAGGCCGCGCTCGTGGTGGTAGGCGTCATCGCTGTCGCAGGTGGGTCCGGCCACGACGGCGGGCACATGGCGGGTGCCGGGGCCGCCGTGGGTGGGGAAGACGAGCGGGTACTGCAACTCGTCCATCTCGTACAGGCCGTTGAACTTGCCGCAGCTCAGATACAGCCAGTACTGGCGCCGCCCGTCGGGGCCCCGCCGCGCGGACAGCCGGGACACATGCGCCCGGATGGCTCCCTGTCCGGCGACGAGGTAGCGGCCCGGCTCCACGATGAAGCCGAGGTGGTGTCCGCCGATGGTGCGCAGGTGGGCCATGCCCTCCCGGATGACGGCGAACAACTTGTCGATCGGGGGATCGAGCGGCCTGCCGTGTTTGTCGAGACAGCCCGGGACGGGGAGGCCGCCGCCGAGGTTGATGTGGTCCAGGGTGATCCCGTGGCGGTCCAGGGTGGCCAGGACGTCCGCGAGACGTTCGAAGGCGTCGCGCCAGGCCTCGGGTGTCATCTGCTGCGAGCCGACGTGTACGGAGAGGCCGGAGGGCACCAGACCCAGCTTCCGCGCCGTTTCCAGGATGGTCACCGCGTCGGCGGTCGAGCATCCGTACTTGTCGCTCAGCGCCCAGAGCGCTCCTCGTGTGTCGGTGGTGAGCCTGCAGAACACCCGGGCGCCGGGGGCGTGTTCGGCGATGGCCGCCACGTCCTCCAGGCTGTCGGTCGCGAAGTCCCTGATGCCGAGCCGGTGGGCGTCGGCGATGTTCCGGTCGGACTTCACGGTGTTCCCGTAGTGCACTCTGCCGATCGGCACACCCGCCCGCAGCGCCTGTTCCATCTCCGGGACGCTCGCCGCGTCGACCCCGGCGCCCGCCCCGGCCAGCTGGGCCAGCACCTCGTCGACCGGGCATGCCTTCATCGCGAAGCGGACGGCTGCCCCGGGCAACTCCCGGAGCAGGGACTCGTAGCGCTCCTCGATTCCGGTGAGGTCGAAGACGATCCGGTCGTCGGTGGTGGCCGCGAGCGCGGCGGACAAGCGTATGCCCACTGCAGGCTCTGTGCCTGCTATGCCCTCGTGCGTCATCGTGACCTTCGCCCCGGACGTTCCGGAGCCTGTGCGAGGGCGGTGTCGCGGGCCGCCCGTACCAGCGCCTCCCACACCTCGACCAGCAGGGCGAAGTCGGCGATGTCGCTCTGCGCCTCGTCGAGCAGACGCTCGCGGCGCGACGCCAGGAAGGCGGCGAAGGTGGCGTATCTGCCACCGAGCTTCCGGTACGCGGCCTCGATGGTGTCGAGGCGCTGGACGTTCTCCGCCTGGTCGAGCAGGGTGCTCTTCCTGGCCAGCTCGGCGATGGCGGACGCCCGAACCTGTCCTTGGTCGTCGAGGAGCGCTTCGCCGGCCTCGGCCATCTCGTCGTAGAGGAAGTTGAAGTAGAGCATCGAGAGGAAGAACTTGGTGAACCGCAGCTGGTAGGCCATGAACCCCGGGTCGGTGCGGCGTTCCCCGGTGTAGAAGTTCACGATGTGGCGGTTGTGCAGCACGCCGGGCAGCGCGGCGGCGTGGACCAGGTGGATGAGGAAGTAGTCGCTGCCGATGGTGTCGGTGGCGGGTGGCAGCGGTACTCGTTCATGCACCTGGTGGAAGCTGATGTTGCACATGTCCACATGCATCGGGTCGACGACGGTCAAGGTCGTCCGGTCGCCGGTGAACGGGCCGGTCCCAGGCCCCTGGAAGGACTCCTCGACGAGTTCCCGCTTCTGCTCGTCCGACCAGTGGCCGGGCGCCCACAGGCCGACCACGTCGTAGTAGACCTCCGGATCGAGCCGGCGGATCTCGTCGATGTCCACGGACAGCTCGCCCAGGAAGGAGCCGGCCACCATCGCCACCCGCTTGTGGGTGTTCTCGGGAGCGAGCGCCGTCTCACCGACACCGTGCGCCGCGTCGGCCGCGCGCTTGCCGAGCGACAGGAGCTCCTGGTGGACGGGGAACACGGTCTCGCCGCGCAGCACCTGGTAGCGGCTGTCGGAGTCCCTGCGGTGGACGGATTCGCATCCGAGGGCCACGGAGATCAGGAACGCGCGGTTGGTGCAGGCGCCGTAGGAGAGCCGGGCCGGAAGCATGAGGTCGAGCAGCAGCTCATGCTTGGTGTGCTCGGTCCGGTGAATCACCCGGCGCAGGAAGTCGCGCTGCTCCGCCTCGTCGAGGTGGTGGACGACGACGCGCGGCACCCCGTGCGCGGAGCTCAGAGCCCGTGCGTGTTCCGGATACGCGTCGGAGGAGTCCAGGACGAGCAGCTGCACCTCGACGTCGAAGTGCGCGGCCGCGTAGGCGGCTTCCTCACCGATGGCGGTGACCATCGCGGGGCACGCCCGGTTGGTGGGGAGTGTCAGGCAGATGCGTCGCACGCTGCTTCCTCGCCGCTTCGCTCGCCTTGGTTGGTGTCCGTCCCGTCCCACGAGGTGAGCCCGAGCAGCTTGGCGCCCAGATCGTCCAGCGTGGCGGTGCCGTACCTGAGGGCTTCGGGTTTGTCGGCGTCGCCGAGCAGGGTGCCGTTCCAGGTGGGCGTGGTGAGGTGGCGCCATGACTCGACTCGCGAACGCCGCAGCTCCTCGTGGGATTCGAGGGCGGGCATCATCGCGAGGTACTGGACCGCCCGTACGCCGTTCTGCGAGGTGTTGGGCGCCACTCCATGCGCCAGCAGCCCGTTCCAGATGAGCAGGTCCCCGGCCTCGAGCTGCGGCCGTACGACGGGCATCTCGGCCCGGTCGATCTTCGGCCGGATCGGATCGCGGTCGGCCGGCTGGAACGCCCGCCAGTGGTCGAACTGGTGGAACAACTCGGGGCAGCACTGGAAGCCGCCGAGCTCCGGTTCGGTGTCATGGAGGGCGATGATGCCCTGGACCCGCTGCGGCAGCACACTGAGCGTGGTGTCGACATCCCAGTGGAGTGTGATGTCGAACCCCCGCTCCGTGGGGGCGATCAGGGCCCGGTCGCGGTTCTTGACGTTCGGCGGGTTCAGGTTCAGCCGGTCCAGGCTGACCCACAGCTCCTCGCAGTCCCAGACGTCCACGAACGCGTCGTAGACCCGCTGCGTCTGGCGGCTGTCCCAGATGAGCTGGTGGTGGTATGCCTCGACGAACCCGTAGATATGCAGCTCACGGTCCAGGTCGGAGCGCCACTCGCGGTCCTGGTACCAGGTGTCCGGGCGGTCGGGGTCGAGCCCCTGGAAGTCCCAGGTGAAGTCCAGTAACCGGCGCGCCGCCGAGGCGGGGATCGCCTGCTTCACCACGACATAGCCGTAGGTCTGCCAGAAGGCGAAGTCGTCCTCGGACAACACGCGCAACTGGTGGGTCTTGGTGAGGTCCCGCAGCTGGGCCCGGGCGAGGTAGGTCTCGCCGTCCGAGCTGAAGTAGGGGACGTCCGAGGGGGACCGGAACAAGTAATGGTCGGGCTTGGGCATGCAGTGCTCCAAAACGTGCCGGGGCGTAGTGTTCACTGCGCTCCGTGAGGTACTGACGCCTTCATAAAAATGGACTAGACCATATACGTTGTCAACAAGGGAATTCCCTAGGCCTGTTGGCAGCGGCCCCGGCGGTCGGCGCCTTGACACCGGCGATTCGACTGGGCGACGATCCGTTGGTCTGTACCAAAGATCATCGATGTCGTGAGCGGCGTCGGTGTTGTCGGTGTGTTGGCGTTCCCCGAAAGGCGTGGTCGATGTCCACCAGCAAGCCCGGCACGGACCTGCGACGACTCGCACTCTCCGTCCTGCAACCGGGGTTCGTGGGCACGGAGGCGCCGGAGTGGATCCTGCGTGACATCGGCAACGGCCTGGCCTCCGTCGTGATCTTTTCGCGCAATATCGAATCCCCGGACCAGCTCGCCCGGCTGACCGCGCAACTCCGCGCCGAGAACCCGTCGTTGATCGTAGCGATCGACGAGGAGGCCGGTGATGTCACCCGGATCGAGTCCGCCACCGGCTCCACCCGCCCCGGCAACCTCGCCCTCGGGACGGTGGACGACACCGAGCTGACCGAGTCCGTCGCCGCCGACCTGGGCCGCCAACTGCGTGGAGCGGGCATCAGCCTCAACTTCGCGCCCACCGTGGACGTCAACTCCAACCCGGACAACCCCATCATCGGGGTCAGGTCCTTCGGGGCGGACGCCAAAACGGTGTCCCGGCACGCCGCCGCGTGGATCAAAGGACTCCAGTCGGCCGGAGTCGCCGCCTGCGCCAAACACTTCCCCGGCCATGGGGACGTCGCCGTCGACTCCCACCACGGCCTGCCCAGTTACGACGCCGACCTCGACCGAATCGCCGCCCAGGCCCTGCCGCCGTTCCGCGCCGCACTGGACGCGGGGGGCCGCGCGGTCATGAGCGGCCACCTCCTGGTGCCCGCCTACGACCCGGAGCTGCCCGCCACCCTCAGCCGCCGAATCCTCGACGGCCTGCTGCGCCAGGAGCTCGGATTCGACGGGCTGATCGTCACCGACGCCATCGAGATGGGGGCCGTCGCCGACCGCTACGGGATCGACGGGGCCACGGTGCGCGCCGTCGCCGCCGGGGCCGACGCCATCTGCGTCGGCGGGGAGAGCGCCGAGGAGGCCACCGCCCAACTGCTGGCCACCGCCCTCGTCGACGCCGTGGCCGCCGGGGAACTCGCCGAGGAGCGGCTGGCGGAGGCGTCGGAGCGGGTCCGGGCGTTCGCCGAGTGGTCGACGGAGCTGGGCCGGTCCGCCCCGGCCGGTGCGGTCGACGGTGCCATCGGCTTCGTCGCCGCCCGCCGGGCCATCCGTATGACCGGCTCCGTGGCGGAGTCGCTGCCCCTGGCCGCGCCGCCGCATGTGGTGGAGCTGGTGCCCGCCACCAATCTGGCCATCGGCAAGGAGACCCCCTGGGGCGTCGCCGCACCGCTGAGCGAGCGGCTTCCCGGCACGACCTCGGTCCGGATCCATCCGCAGGAGTTGCGGACGCGGGCAGCCACCCTGGAGGCGTCCGCGCTGACCCCCGCCTCCGGACGCCCGCTGGTGGTCGTCGTCAGGGACGCCTCCCGGCACCCGTGGATGGGCGGCGCCCTGGCGGACCTCGTCACCGCGCGCCCGGACGCGATCGTCGTGGAGATGGGCCTGCCGGGCGCCACCGCCCCCGGCGCGGTGCACATCTCCACTCATGGCGCGACCACGGCGTCCGGGGTGGCCGCGGCGGAGGTCCTGGCAGGGACGAGGTAGAGCCCCGCGCGCCACGGCCCGTACGTGGGTGCTACGAGGACTTGCCCCGGGCCGATGTGTTGATGAGCTCGTCGGCGACCCACCGCGCCACGTCGACGGGGTAGGGCGTCGACAGTCCGAGGACGATATGCCCGAAGCCGGCGTCGATCGCCTCGTCGATCGCGTCCCGGGTGGCGCCGGGCCGGTCGTACGAGACGGACAGGTGGATCGAGCGGGTGATCGAGGCGGGGTCGCGACCGATCTCGGCGCAGTAGCGGTCCAGCAGCGCACTGCGCTTGACGACGTCGTCGATGTCGCCGCCGGGGATGTTCCACATGTCGGCGTGTTCGGCGACCACGCGCAGGGTCGAGGCCGCGCGTCCGCCGATGAGGATCGGCGGATGGGGGCGCTGGACGGGTTTGGGATTGCCGAACGCCCCGGTGAGCTGGTGGTAGGAGCCGTCGAAGTCGAACGGCTCCTCCTCGGTCCACAGCCGCCGGATCACCGTACAGGCCTCGGCGAGGCTCCCCACGGCGTGTGCGGTGTCATGGAAGGGCAGGCCGTGTGCCGCGTACTCGCGGTGTGCCGCGGGAGGGCTGGGGCGTGAGCCGACGCCGATGCCGAAGTCGAGCCGTCCGCCGGAGACGATGTCGACGGTCGTGGCGATCTTGGCCAGCATCGCGGGCGGCCGGAACCGGTTGCTGGTCACCAGCAGACCGAGCCGCAGCCGTCGGGTGTGGGCGGCGAGGGCCGAGAGCAGTGTCCAGCCTTCGTGCGTCGGTCCGTTCGGGTCGCCGCCGATCGGCATGAGGTGATCGAACAACCAGGCGTGCTCGATCTCCGGAATGGTGTCCGCCTCGCGCCAGACTCGGAGGACGTCGTGGTAGTCGACCTGCATCGGGGCGGTCATGATGCCAAAACGTGGCCGGGGTGTGTACGGCATGGAGCTGTTGATCCTTTCCGTACGGTCAGCGGCGCCGCAGCGACGGGTCGAGCAGCGCGGGCGGAGTGTCGTGCTTCTCGTGTGCGGCCAGGTCGACACCGGGCGCGACGATCGCGTCGATGGCGTCGAGCACATCGGCCGGGAGCACGGTGTCGGCGGCGGCGAGTTGCGTGTGCAGATGGTCCAGGGTGCGGGGGCCGATGAGAGCGCTGGTCACGGCGGGATGCGCGGTCACGAATCCGAGCGCGAGCTGGATCATGGTCAGACCGGCCTCGTCGGCGACCTCGGCCAGCCGCTCGACGGCGTCGAGCCTGGCCCGGTTGGCGGGGATGGTCGTGTCGAAGCGTTCCGGCATGAACGTCGAGCGGCTGGTGGTGATCTCCCGGCCCTCGCGGATCGCGCCTGACAGCCAGCCCGCGGCCAGCGGGCTCCACACCAGCACACCGAGCCCGTACTGCTCGGTCACGGGCAGCACATGGCTCTCGACACCGCGCTGCAGGATCGAGTAGCTGGGCTGCTCGGTGACATAACGGCTCAGGCGGTGCTCACGGGCGGCCCACTGGGCCTGCACGATGCGGTATGCGGGAAACGTCGAGGAGCCGAAGTGGCGGATCTTTCCGGCGCGCTGGAGGTCGGTGAGCGCCGACAGTGTCTCCTCGTCGCTGGTGTTCGGGTCCCAGCGGTGGATCTGGTAGAGATCGACGTGGTCGACACCGAGCCGACGCAGGCTGTTGTCCAGCTCGGTGACCAGCCAGCGGCGCGAACTGCCCCGATGGTTGCGCTCGTCGCCCATCGGCATGCCGGCCTTCGTGGCCAGCACGATGTCGTCGCGGCGGTCGGCGATGGCCTTGCCGACCATCTCCTCCGATTCGCCCGCGCTGTACATATCGGCGGTGTCGATGAGGTTGATCCCGCCCTCGAGAGCGGCATCGACGATGGCGGTGGCCTCGTCCTGGGTGGTGCGCCCGATGCTGCCGAAGTTCATGGCGCCGAGCGCGAGAGAGCTGACCTGCACACCGGTGCGGCCCAAGGTGCGGTACTGCATGACTGTGTTCCTCCACTGCGGATGAAGCGTGGCGGTATCGCGTGATGACAATGCGTGGTTTGGCTGCCGGGTCCCTGCTCTGGCATCATGAGAAAGCGGAACCTCGTTCCGGAAAAGACGATACGGAACGTTGTTCCGCTTGGCAAGTTCGTTGATGGCCGGGTGGTGGAAGGAGCGGTGCGGTGAACGACAGCGACGAGGGCGCGGGACGCGCGGCCCGGTCCAAGCGGGCGGACGCCCGGCGCAACCAGGAGACCCTGCTCGACGCGGCCGCCGCGGTCTTCGTCGCGTCAGGCGTGGAAGCGCCGGTACGCGACATCGCGGCCAAGGCCGGCGTCGGGGTGGGCACGATCTACCGCCACTTCCCGACGCGAGCGGATCTGATCATCGCCGTCTACCGGCACCAGGTCGAGGCATGCGCCGAGGCCGGTCCGGCCCTGCTGGCGAGCAGCGCGACCCCGCATGCCGCGCTGGGGCAGTGGATCAACCTCTTCGTCGATTTCCTGGTCACCAAGCACGGACTCGCCGCCGTGTTGCAGTCCGACAACGCCGGCTTCGAGACGCTGCACGCCTACTTCCTCGACCGCCTCGTGCCCGTGTGCACCGAGCTGCTCGACGCCGCGGTCGATGCCGGCGAGATCCGCTCCGATGTGGCGGCCATCCAGCTCATGCGCGGCGTCGGAAACCTCTGCATCGGCGCCGAGCACAATCCCGACTACGACGCACGACGACTGGTCGAACTCCTCATCGCGGGACTACGCCTGCCGCCTGGGTGACTCAGACGGTGCCGGGCGCCGCCACCGTCAACGCGTAGTCCACCGTGACCGTGAAGTCCGCCGACCTGCCCCGGATTTTCAGCGTGTGCTTCCCGGCCATGAGCGCGGGCAGCTGAACCCACAGCCCGCATCCCGTCCCGCTGAAGCGGCCGCTCGAATCGGTCACGGGGTTCCCGGGCGCGGCCGTCACCGTGATCGTCGTCCCGAGGTAGCGATCCGGGCTGATGCCCCGGCCGTCCAGGCTCGCCGTGCCCGAGGCCGTTTTCATGAAGTCGGCGCAGTCCGCTGAGCCGCCCACGAGGTTGATGAGGGGGAAGGCGACGGGGCGGCCACTTGGCACGGTGCAGGCCCGTTCGACCTGCCCGCCGAAGGTCCCGGCCACAAACCACACGTCGTCCGGCTGGTTACGGTCGCACGACCGCCCGTCCTCGTCGGCGACCGGGTTCGTCGACGTCTCTTCCGACGCCGCCCATGTCCACCACCGTCCCTGAAGGTCCGCGGGGGAGAGCCGGGTGGCGGCCGGTGCCGAGGGCGAGGAAGCCGAGGGCGACGGTGTGGCTGGGGAGGGCGCCGCTGACGTCCGCTGCGGTTCCGATGGCCGGTCCGACTCTGCGGCCCGCGAACCGCCGTCGTCCCCTCCGCCGCATCCGGCGACCGCGACCACCGCTGCGGCGGCGATCCCTATCCATCCCGTCCGGCTGCTCATTTCCTCGCTCCTCTCAGGCACCGGACACGATATATCCCGGCGTGGCGCCGCATGGAGTGGCATCGGTGTCTGTCCAGAGCGGGCCATCCATGCGATCGTCTGATGGATCGTCTGAAGCGTCAGGTGCCCAGGTGAACGGTGGCCGACTGCGCCGCGCCCGAGCGCTGTACCCCCGGTGTCCTTCCATCCCCAGGGAGTGCAACTCATGTCCTTCGCACGACAGACGAACACACCACAGACAAACACACCTCAGACAAATGACTACACCCGCCGCGGTGTTCTGTGGACCGGCGCCGGTGTCGCGGCCGGCGCGGTGGCCGCCGGAGCGGCGGCCCCGGCCGGCGCGGTGGCCGCCACCCCGCGGGACCAGGCGCGGCCCGAGCCCTGGCGGCTGTGGTACCGCGGGCCGGCCCAGGAGTGGCTGGAGGCGCTGCCGGTGGGCTGTGGCCGGCTGGGCGCCATGGTGTTCGGCGGGGTGACCGTCGAGCGGCTGCAGCTGAACGAGGACAGCGTGTGGGGCGGCGGCCCGCACGACTACGACCCGCCGGGCGCGCTGGACGTGCTGCCGGAGCTCAGACGGCTGGTGTTCGCCGACGAGTGGGGCGCGGCGCAGCGGCTGGCCGACTCGTCGTTCATGGGCGTCCCGAGCGAGCAGGCGCCGTACCAGCCGGTGGGCGATCTGCGGTTGGCGTTTCCGGGTGCGGGCGAGCACACGGACTACCGCCGGGAGCTGGACCTCACCACGGCGATCACGTCGGTGACGTATGTCAGCGATGGGGTGCGGCACACCCGTGAGGTGTTCGCAAGCCTGCCCGACCAGGTCATCGTGGTGCGGCTGAGCGCCGATCGGCGGGCCTCGGTCTCGTTCGAGGCGGAGTTCTCCAGCCCGCAGCAGAGCACCACGGGTTCCGTGGGCGCCGCCACGATCCGGCTCGACGGCATCAGCGCCGCCTGGCAGGGACGCCCGGGCGAGGTGCGCTTCCAGGCCCTGGCCCGGGCCGAGGCCGACGGCGGAACGGTGCGTACCGAGGGGGGCCGGCTGATCGTCGAAGGCGCCGACGCCGTGACCCTCCTGATCTCCATGGGCACGAGTTACCGCGGCTACGACGACGTGGCCGGCGATTCCGGCGCCGCCGCCGGACGCCATCTCCAGCGCGCCTCGGCCCGGCCGTACCGCGCGCTGCGCGAGGTGCACACCAAGGACTACGGGGCGCTGTTCCGCCGCGTCGACCTCGACCTCGGTACGTCCGAGGCGGCCTCGCTGCCGACCGACGAACGCATCGCCCGCCGACAGCTGGACACCGATCCGCAACTGGCCGCTCTGTACTTCCAGTACGGCCGCTATCTGCTGATCTCCAGCTCGCGCACTCCGGGGCACGCCGCCAATCTCCAGGGCATCTGGAACGACAGCCTCACACCGGCCTGGGAATCGAAGTACACGCTCAACATCAACTGCGAGATGAACTACTGGCCCGCCGGGCCGACCAACCTGGTGGAGTGCTGGGATCCGCTCTTCGACCTGATCCACGACCTGTCCGAGACCGGGGCGCGCACGGCGCGTCAGATGTACGGCGCCACGGGCTGGGTGGCGCACCACAACACCGACGGCTGGCGCGGCACCGCACCGGTCGACTTCGCCTTCTACGGCGTGTGGCCCACGGGCGGCGCCTGGCTGGCGGGCATCATCTGGGAGCGCTATCTCTACACCGGCGACAGACACACCCTGCGACGGCACTACCCGCTGATGAGGGGCGCCGTCGAGTTCTTCCTCGACACACTTCAGGAAGACCCCAGGACCGGCTGTCTGGTGACCAACCCCTCGCACTCTCCCGAGGTGGGCCACCACGAGGTCGACGGCGAGAACGTCAGCATGTGCGCCGGACCGACCATGGACATGCAGATCCTGCGGCAGCTCTTCACCGCCTTCGAGGGCGCGTCCGAGGCGCTGGGCGAGGACCCGAAGCTGCGCCGTGCCGCCGCCACCGCCCGTGGCCGGCTCGCCCCGACCAAGGTCGGCTATCTCGGCCAGATCCAGGAGTGGCTGGAGGACTACGAGGGGGACGCCGCCCTCTCGCGCAGCCGGCATATCTCGCATCTATGGGGTCTGTTCCCGGGTGAGGAGATCAATCCGCGGACCCGTCCGCAACTCGCCGCGGCGGCCCGGCGCACGCTCGAACTGCGCGGTGAGGCCGGTGCGGGATGGTCGCTCGCCTGGAAGATCAACTTCTGGGCGCGGCTGCTCGACGCCGCCGAGGCGTACAAGCGGCTGTCCAACCTGCTGGTCCCGGCCCGCACCGCGCCCAACATGTTCGACCTCCACCCGCCGTTCCAGATCGACGGCAACTTCGGCGGGACCTCGGGGATCACCGAGATGCTGCTGCAGAGCCATTCGGGAGAGGTCGCGCTGCTGCCCGCCCTGCCCGAGGCATGGCCGGACGGCGCGGTGCGGGGGCTGCTGGCCCGCGGCGGGTTCACGGTCGACCTCGCGTGGCGCGATCACGCACTGCACCGGGCCGAGATCCGGTCCACCGGCGGCCATGAACTGAGGCTGCGCACTCCGTCGCCGGTGACCGTCACCTCAGGCGGAAAGGCGGTGCGTGTCGACCACCCCGAGAAGGGCGTCACCGTCTTCGCCACCCGTCGAGGCACCGCCTACGACATCCGGCCCGCCACCGCTTGAACATTTCCGACAACCTGGGAGGTCACCATGGCAGACCTGGCCAGACGGCGGCTGTTCGGTCTCGGCGCACTGCTGACCAGCGGAATACCACTGCTGGGCAGCGCACCGAGCCGGGCCGCCGACCGTACGGAAGGACAGGGCACACCAGGCCGGCATCGCGCTTCACTCGACCGGGAGCTGCGCGAACGTGCCAGGAGGATCAGCGAGAGCGTCACTCGTCCGAGCTTCCCCGACGCATGGTTTCCGATCACCCGACACGGGGCCGTCGGCGACGGGGTGACCGACTGCACCGAGGCCATCGACCGGGCGATCAAGGACTGCCACGCGGCCGGCGGCGGCCATGTCCTGGTGCCCGAGGGGCGGTGGGCCACCGGGGCCATCCATCTGCTCAGCGGCGTCGATCTGCATATCGCCCAGGGCGCGACCCTGCTCTTCAGTACCGACCCGGCCGCCTATCTGCCCGTGGTCCGCACCCGCTGGCAGGGCGTCGAGCTCTACAACTACTCGCCGCTGATCCACGCCGACGGCCGGCACGACATCGCGGTGACGGGCGGGGGCGTCCTCGACGCACAGGGCGACAACCAGCACTGGTGGTTCTGGGTGGGCTCGGGACAGTACGGATGGCAGCCGGGGATGCCCAACCAGCGGGCGGACTGGGCGGCGCTGGAGCGCATGGGCGTGGAAGGAGTGCCGGTCGAGGAGCGCGTCTTCGGCGCCGGCCACTATCTGCGCCCCAGTTTCATCCAGCCCTACTCCTGCCGGAACGTCCTCATCGAAGGCGTCACGCTGCGTCACTCGCCGATGTGGAACATCCACCCCGTGCTGTGCCGCAATGTGACCGTGCAGGACGTCGTCGTGGAGAGCATGGGGCCCAACGGCGACGCCTGCGACCCCGACTCCTGCGAGAGCGTCGTCATCAGACGGGTCACCTTCGCCACGCACGACGACTGCGTGGCCATCAAATCGGGCCGGGACCAAGACGGCTGGCGCGTCGGCGTCCCGTCCAGGAACGTTCTGATCGAGGACTGCCGCTACCTCGGCGGTGGCGCTGCGGTGGCCGTCGGCAGCGAGATGAGCGGGGGAGTGGAGAACGTGGTCGCCCGTCGGCTGCGGATCCCGTACGACAGCTCGCTCAACGAGCCCAGCGTCGCCTGGATCCTCAACGTCAAATCGACCTCGACGCGCGGCGGGTACATCAAAGACGTGCATGTCACCGATGTGGCCTGCCCGGCGTGGACCTATGTGCCCTTCGAGGTCACCTTTCAGTACATGGGGGGATCCGGGGGCGATCGCTACCCGGAGGTGTCGCGGCTGTCGGCGCGGAACTGGTCCGTCGGTGGCCCCTGTGAAATCCCCTTCCGGATCCGCGCCGTTGCCGAGGCCCCGGTGCGGACGGTGCGCCTGGACAACCTCACCTTCCCCCGGCCCGCGAAGGATCCGCTGATCGAGAACGCGACCGGTGTCACCGTACGCAACGTACTGGTCGGGGGCAGCCCGTACCCGGACGACATTCCCTGATACCAAGGGGTGTTCAGCGCGCGGCCGCTGTGCTTCCATGCCTGGTATGCCATAGGGATGCCGGAGCTGAGGAGCGGGTTCCATGGGAGCGTTACGTCCGTTCGTCGTGGCCCTGCTGCTGTCGCTGGCCGCCGCCCCGTCCGCTGTCGTTCCATCAGCCGCTGCCCCGTCCGCTGTAGCGCTGCAACCGCGGGGGCTGGGCCGAGGGGTGTGCGCTGACACCTCGTTGCGGTTCACCTTCGGGACCGCCGTACGGCTGGGCGTCAAAGGGCGGCTGAGTGTCCACCAAGCCGACGGCGCCCTCGCCGATGTCGTCGATCTCGCCGATCCGGCGACGTATCATCGGTCCATCGGGGGCGCCCGGTCCGACTACGGCGAGGTGCACCGCTGGACCTATGAACCGGTGGTCGTGGACGGGCGTACCGCCGCCGTCCAGCTGCACCGGCGACTGGCCCCGGGCCAGGAGTACTACGTGACGGTGGAGCCCGGCTTCTTCGAGGGCTACCAGGGCATCGAATCCCCCGACACCTGGCGCTTCCGCACCCGGCGCGACCCGGCGCCCGGCTCCTCCCGGCTGACCGTGAACGGCCGGGGCGGCGGCGACTTCTGTACGGTGCAGGGCGCGGTCGACTCCGTACCGGAGGGCAACACCCGTCCGGTGCGGATCGACGTGGCGCCGGGGTTCTACCGGGAGATCGTGTACGTCGCCCAGTCCAGACCGCAGCTGACCGTGCGCGGCGCGGGGGCGCGCCGTACCGTCATCGGCTATCCGAACAACAGCGTCCTCAACGGCGACGCGGCGATGGCCGACGTACCGCCGGAGCAGAGCTACTGCCCGCGTCGGGTGCTTCCGTATCCCGACCGCCACAACTGCTGGCGCGCGGCCTTCGGCGTGGACGCGGACGACTTCCGGCTCCAGGACGCCACCGTGCACAACCTCACCCCGGAGGGCGGCTCGCAGGCCGAGGCGTTCCGGGGCAACGGCGACCGCATCGTGCTCGACCGCGTGCGCGTGCTCAGCTACCAGGACAGTCTGCGTCTGCAGGGGCGGGCCTTCGTGACGGACAGCTATGTCGAGGGCGATGTCGACTTCGTCTGGGGGACCGGCGGGGTCTTCATCCAGGACTCCGAGCTCAAGGCGCTCGACCGCGGCTACCTCAGCCAGGTCCGCAACGGCGAGGACGGCCCCGGCAACGTGTTCGTCCGTACCCGGCTGACGCGCGCGGCCGGGGTGGCCGACGGAAGTGTGCTGCTGAGCCGCATCGACAGCCGCTTCCCCGGCAGCCAGGCGGTGTTCATCGACACCTGGATGGACTCCCATGTGGCGCCCGTGGGCTGGGGGCTGACCGGGTTCGACTGCTCGTCGGGCCAGAAGCTGCGGTTCCAGGAATACGGCAGCGAGGACCTGGCGGGCCGGCCCGTCGACACCGCCGGGCGGCTGGCCTGCTCCCGTCAGCTCACCGCGGCCGAGGCCGAACGGTGGCGGGACCCCGCGGCGCTGCTGGACGGCTGGGACCCGCGCGACGCGAGCGATCAACGAGAGGGAAGGTGAGGGACCGGCATGCTGCCCATGCGCCGGAGGAGTGTTCTGGGAAGTGTCCTGGGGACGGCCGGCTCGCTTGCCGCGCTCGGCGCCCCCGGCACGGCGTTCGCGGCTGACGCGGCTGACGCGCCTCGCGGAGGCCGGGACCGGCCGCGCCCGGTGGCGCCCGTCAACCAGGAGGTGGCGGACGCCCACAGCGCGGCGTACAAAACGCTGCCGCAGGACGTCGTCGGCGTCGACGTCGAGGCGCTGATGGCGGTGCACACGCGGGCGGACATCGAGCGGCTGCGGACCGCGCTGATCGCCGAGGTGTGGAAGTCCACCGACGGGCGGTTGCCCGACGCGCTGCCCGAGGTGGAGCGCGGGGTCATGGCCCCGGAGCTGCCCGAGTTCAGCGGCGTGCACCGGATCGACCGGCTCACCGTACGTCTGCCGTATGGGCTGACATCCGTCGTCTTCCTGCTGCTGCCGCGCCGTACGGCGCACGGCCGCTTCGCGCTCTACCACAACGGCCACGGCGAGGTGCCCGACACCATGCGGCGCACCGCCCAGGCGCTGCTGGACGCCGGGTACGGCGTGCTGCTGTTCGCCATGCCCCTGTACCACTGGAACCCGAAGGAGCTGCGGGAGCCCACCGACCCCGACACCTCGGTCGTCGTGGAGTCGCACAACGATCTGGGGCCCTGGGAGAGCGCGGACTTCTCCACCCTGCGCTTCTTCCTGGAACCGCTCGCGGTGGCCGTGAACCATGTGCGGAGGGTGTACGAGCCGCCGTCGCTGCAGATGATCGGGTTCTCCGGGGGAGGCTGGGCGACCACCGTGTACCCGGCGCTCGACCCACGGATCACCCGGAGCTATCCGACCGCCGGGTCGCTGCCCTTCTTCCTGCGCTCGGCGCCGCCCAGCCCGAGGCCGACGACGGGGGACTGGGAGCAGCGGCGGGACCGGCATCCCGCCTTCTACGGGATCTGCGACTTCCCGGACCTGTACGCGCTGGCGTCGGTCGGTGAGCACCGCCGTCAGACGCAGATCCTCAACCGGTTCGACTCATGCTGCTTCAACGGTGTCGGACACCGGGCCTACGAACCCGTGGTGCGGCAGCGCGTCCAGGGCATCGGCAGTGGCCACTGGGAGCTGCTGGAGGATGCCACCCACGGCGACCACACCATCAGCCCCTTCGCCCTCTCCGTCATCCTCTGGGATCTCGAGGTCAACTGCGCCCGGGAGCCCTGACGGTTCATGGACAGTTCATGACGGGAGGTGGCCGCGGCGGTAGCGGGATGCCTCGCCCGCCGCATGGGCGGCGAACAGGGCCGCGGTCTCGTCCGGGTCGCCGTCGCGCAGCGCGGCGAGCAGTTCCGCGTGGAGCTCGGCCATCGCCCGCCAGTCCCCCCGGTAGCGCGGGTTGCCCAGCACATGCAGCCCCCACATGCTCGGCTCGATGATGTGCCACAGCCGCAGCAGCGCCGCGTTGCCGGCGGCCGTGCACACCGTGCGGTGAAACGACATATCGGCGTCGCGGAAGTCCCCGATGTCGCCACCGTCCGCCGCGCGGCGCATGGCGTCGATGTCCTCGGCCAGGCGCCGCAGACACTCGGCGTCCAGGCGGCCGGTCGCCCTGCGGGCCGCGTACATCTCGAACATCACACGGATCTCGCGCACATCCCGCGCCTGCCGGTCGGACACCTGGGTCACATACGTGCCCTGGCGCGGCAGGGAGTTCACCAGCCCTTCGTGGGCCAGCCGTTTGATGGCCTCGCGGGCCGGAGCTTGGCTGGTGCCCATCCGGCGCGCGATCTCCGACTCGACCACGCGCTGGCCCGGCACCAGCTCGCCGGAGACGATCCAGTCGCGCAGCCGCGCGTAGACGTGGTCGGACAGCAGTTGGCGGGGGAGCGGGGCGTCGAGGGCCGTGCGTGCCGGCCGCGGGACCGGGCCTGAGGGGGCGGACGGAGCCGTACGCCGGCCGGCCTGCTCCTGCCGGATGCGGGCGACCGTCGACTGGGACAGGCCCAGCTCCTCGGACAGATCCCGGGTCGACGGCACGGGTTCGCCCTCGTGCGCGAGGTCCAGCACCGCCGCGACACGGCGCTCCGCGTCCTGGCGTCCCGGGCTGCGCGGACGGCCGGAGCGGCGGGCGTCGGACAGCCCCGCCGGGCCGTGTTCCAGGAAACGCTGCCGCCACTTGGCCACCGTCGCCGGGCTGACGCCCAGCCGCTGCGCGATCTGACGGGTGGAGTGGCCCTCGGCGCAGGCGAGCACGATACGGCTGCGCAGACACAGCGGGCCGGAGTCCCGCGCCGACCACTGGACAAGGGTGTCACGGTCCGCCGCGCCGAGCCGGGGCATCCGCGGCGCCTTGGACTCCTTGGACTCCTCCGACCCCTCAGGCGCGACCATGAGCCATCCCCCTCCCGTGTGTGAGGAACTTATGGGTCATGACATGTACCTGCAGTATTTACGTCATCAACTTTTGGCTGTGCGTACCGACTTGACCATCGTGTCACAACGCACTTATGAAGTAATCGTTGCTCGATAACTGACCCAATAAAAGCCTGGAGCCCCAAAGAGTCCCTGAACCTGAGCCCTCCTGGAGGACCGATGCTCCGACGACGGACACGACGGAAGACGGGCGCCGCGATGGTGTTGCTGGCCCTGGGGCTCACGGCATGCGGAGGCGGTGGCTTCTCCGACGGCGGCTCCGGTGGCGACGGCGGGCGGGGCAAGACGCTCCGGGTCCTGGTCAACATCACACCCAACCTCACACAGGAGTTCTGGAACGACCTCGTCGAGCCCTTCGAGAAGGCTCACCAGGGGGTGAACGTCAAGATCGAGGCGCCGACCGGCACGGGTGTGGCCGACACCCTCCAGCAGCAGCTGGCCGCCGGTGACGCCCCCGACATCGTCGAAACCCTGGTCGTGGACGAGACGCTGGCGCCCAAGATGCTGGACCTCACCGACCAGCCCTGGGTCGCGGACACCCCGCTGGCCAAGGAGGCCATGCTGGACGGGAAGGCCTACACCGTCGGCGTGGGCGAACAGGCGCAGTCGCTCGTCTTCTACAACAAGGAAGCCTTCACCGAGGTCGGGATCACCCGGCCGCCCAGGACACTCGAGGAACTGACCGAGGCGATGGGCAAGTTGAAGAAGGCGGGCCGTCTGCCGCTGCGGACCGCCGGTGACTTCGTCACCGGGCTGCAGCTGCTCCAGCTCTCCGACCCCTCCCTCGCCCAGAGCCGCCCCGGCTGGTACGGGCAGGTGCGCGACGAAAAGCTCACGGTGGGGGAGGTCATGCTCCCGTATCTGCGGCTGTACAAGACCTGGCTGGAGCGCGGATACCTCGACAAGAACGCGCTGGGGCTCAAATACGCCGACGCGGAGACCGACTTCCTCTCCGGCAAGTCCGCGATGTACGTCATGGGCAGCTGGTTCACCGCGGCGGAGGCCAGGGCCGCCGACAAGGGCTTCGAGGTGGGCGTGTTCCCCGCCCCGGTGGAGGAGGGGCAGCGCCATCCCGGCCCGCAGGGGGCCACGATGTCCATGCCGTACATGATCCTCAAGGACAGCGGGCGGCGGGAACTCGCCCTCGAACTCGTCAAGTGGCTGGTCACCGACGAGAAGGCCGTCGACAGCCAACTGCGGCAGGACGGCAACTTCCGCCGTGGCTCCGAGCGGACCTTCAGCCCGCTGGAGGGCGAGATACAGAAAATCCTCGACGAGGCTCCCGCGAGCGTCGCGCAGGGCGAGGGATACGGCGAGAACACCCTGCCCCGGGGCTTCAACGCCGCCTGGAACACCGCGGTGCAGAGCCTGTACACCGGGCGCTCGCCCGACGACGCGGCGAAGGCCGTCGACCGCTGGGTCCGCGACCGTTCCTGAACGCCCCATTCTTCAGGCCCCGGGTCGTCGGGGGCTGAGCAACCCTCCTCCTGAGCCACACCATGTCCGCGAGCGCACAGGAAGGGACACGATGCGCATCGATCGGGAAACCGGTCTCACCCGCCGCGGCCGGCGGTCCGGCGTACGAGGGGGCGGGCTGGCCACCGCCATCATGATCCTCCCCGCCACCGTGCTCTACACCGGGCTGCTCGCCGTACCGGTGGCGCTGGCCGGCTATCTCAGCCTCACCGACTGGGACGGCTTCAGCGCAAACCCTTCGGTCGTCGGCACCGCCAACTACACCGCCCTGCTGGACGATCCGGATCTGCGCCACTCGATCACCGTCACGCTGCTGCTGGCCGGGCTCGGCACGGTGGGTCTGAACGTGCTCGGCCTCGGCTTCGCGCTGCTGCTGAACGGTTCCTCGCGCGTCAACGCCTTCTTCCGGATGGTCCTCTTCTACCCCCATGTCCTCAGCGCGCTGGTCATCGGATTCCTGTGGAGCGCCATCCTCGGCACCACCGGAGCCGTCAACAGCCTGATCACCTCCCACGGAGGCGAGGTCCTGCCGTTCCTCGCCGATCCCGACTGGGCGCTGGCCACCCTGGTGTGCCTGGTGGTGTGGTCGGCGTTCGGCGTGAACGTGGTCCTGTATCTCGCCGGGCTCCAGGCCGTGCCCCGCTCCCTCACCGAGGCGGCCCGTATCGACGGCGCCACGAAGTGGCAGGTGTTCCGGCATGTCACACTGCCCGCGCTCGGGCCGTCGGTGACCGTGAACATCGTTCTGTCCCTGGTGACCCTGCTCAAGACCTACGACCTGGTGGTGTCGCTGACCGCGGGCGGACCGGCCGGGGAGACCCGCACCATCGCGTATCTCATCCTCTGGAACTCCTTCCACGACGGCCGCCTCGGACTCGGCTCCGCGCAGTCCGTGGTCCTGATGGCCGTCACGGCCACGCTCGCTCTCCTCGTGACCCGGCTGCGGCGGCGGTCGGAGATGGCGGTGTACTCATGAGCCTCCGTGGTGAAGCTGCCCGAGCCCCGCGTGGGCGCGGGCGACTTGGCGGCGCACCCAGACTGGTGTTCCTCGGAGCCGTCAGCGTGCTGATGCTGGTGCCGCTGTATGTCCTGGTGGTCAATGCCTTCAAGTCCCAGCAGCAGATCCTGACCGATCCGTTCGGCCTGCCGGACGGCGGCGGCTCTCTCCAGTACCTCGAACGGACCCTGGACAGCGAGCGGTTCGACATGGTGCGCGGCTACGCGGTGACACTGCTGTTCGTCGTGTGCGTCAACGTCCTGTCCCTCGTACTGGCCGGGCCGGCCGCGTACGTCATCGCCCGCAGCACACGGCGCCGCTACCGGGCGCTGATGCTGTTCTTCCTCGCCGGGACGTTCATCCCCGGCCAGGTGCTGGTGATCCCCGTCGTCTACGTCCTCAAGACCCTCGGCCTGATGGGCACCGTCCGTGGCTTCGTCCTCTTCGAGACGGTCCTGACACTGCCGTTCTCGGTGTTCCTGTACGCCGGATACATCGCCACCATCCCCCGCGAACTCGACCAGGCGGCGGCCGTCGACGGCGCCGGACGCATCCGCACCTTCTGGCGGATCATCTTTCCGCTGATGCGGCCTGTGGTCGCCACCATGGTCATCCTCAACACCTTCTCGGTGTGGAACGACTTCGTGAACCCGCAGATCATCCTCGGCCCGGGCAGCGGCCTGTACACGGTCACCACCGGCGTATACGCGGCGGTCAGCCAGTACCAGACCGACTACACCGTCGTCTTCCCCACCCTCCTGCTGGCCATCGCGCCCCCGCTCGTCTTCTTCGTGTTCATGCAGCGGCACATCATCAGCGGCCTCACGGCCGGGGCGACGAGGGGCTGACCCATGACGCACACCATCCGGGTGACCGCCACCGTTCCGCTGGGCGCACCGCCGGAGTGGGCGGTGCTGCAGCGCAGGCTGTTCGATGTGCTCGACGAGGCGTGGCGGGCCTTCGCCCACCGCTACTGCGAACCCGACGGCCGGCTGCGCTACCGCGGACCGGTGGCCGACCGCGACGGCGGCGACGACTTCTACGAGGCGTTCTTCAACTGGCCCGTCCTGTACCAACTGGGCGGCGCTGACGATCTGCTGGACGCCTGTAAACACCACTGGACCGGAGTCACCGCCCAGCTCACCGAGCTCGGCTTGGCCGTGGACGAGTTCGAGCGCGGATACGACTGGTTCCACCTGGGCGAGTCGATGCTGCTGTTCTACGGCATCTGCGCCGCCGACCCGGCCGACCAGGAGTTCCGCGCCCGGGCCCTGCGCTTCGCCGAGCTGTATCTGCCCGGCTCCCCGGCGGGCAACTTCGATCCGGCGACGCACACCATCCGGGCCCCGCACAACGGCGCCGCGGGCCCCCGGTACGGGTTGCAGAAGGAGTGGGCCTCCTACGGTGCCGACCTGGCTGTGATGCGCCCCTACGGCCTGCCACTGCGCGACCTCGACTCCATCCGCACCTGGGACGACCTGGCCGACCCCGCCCGCGCCCGCCGCATGGGCCAGGCCATGAACGCCCGCCTCGGCCGCGGCGACACCGCGGTCAACCTCGCCGCCACCAGCCTTGCCGTCAACGCCTGGCTGTACGACCACGACGACCGCCACCGCGACTGGGCCCTCGACTACCTCACCGCCTGGCAGCACAGGGCGCGTGCGTGCGGCGGTTTTCTGCCCGACAACGTAGGACCCTCCGGCGAGGTGGGCGAGGACCACGGTGGCCGCTGGTACGGCGGCCTGTACGGGTGGACCTGGCCGCACGGCCTCTACAGCGTCGGCAACGCCGCCGTGATCGCCGCCGTCAACTCCGTCCTCCTCACCGGAACCACCGACCTGCTGCCCCTCGGCCGCGGACCGCTCGACGAAGTCCTCGCCCACGCTGCCCGGGGCGCGGTCACGGACACCGAGATGAGCACGTCCGACCGCTGGCTCGCCGAACTCGGCGAGGACGCCGACCGCCCCACCCTCCTCGTCCCCAACCGGTACGACGACGGGGGCTGGTTCGACTACCAGCCGCCCCAGATCGCCCTGCCCCTGTGGTTATGGCACGCCTCGCTCGCCGACGAGGACCACGACCGCCTGCGGCGCCTCCGCGAGGTGTGCGGCTACGACTGGCGCACCGTCCGCGCGTTCCGCAACAAGGAGGAGGGCGGCCACGAAGCCCCCTGGCTGGCCTACCTGAGCGGCGACAACCCCGGCTACCCGGCCGCGATCCTGCGCACCGCCCTCGGTCAGGCCGCCCGCCGCATGGCGCTGATCGACGCGGACACCACCGACCCGGCGGAGCTGCACATCCACCACTGGCAGCGCCTCAACCCGGTCCTCACCGAGGCGCTGCTGCAACTGACCACCGGAACCCCGCAGGTGCTCTACAACGGCGGTCTGCTGCCCACCCGTCTCGCCTATTACGACCTTGAGCGCGGCCGCCCGGGGCTGCCCCCCGACGTGGCCGCCCTCGTGGACACCGTCACCGCCGACCGGGTCCGCGTCGAACTCGTCCACACCGGCCTGTCCGGTGTCCGCACGGTGGTCGTCCAGGCCGGTGCCTTCGGTGAACACCGCATCGACCGCGCCCTGGTCGATACGGCCGCACCCGGCTACCCCGGAGACCCCCGCTCGTACACCGTCCCCGACCCCGCCATCAGCACCGTCGACCTGCCGGTCGGCGGACCGCGGATCGAGGTTGAGCTGCCCCCGGGCCACCGCGTCCGGCTCGATCTGCGACTCACCCCCCGGGCCCAGCGCCCCGCACACCAGCCCGCCCCGTAGACCGGCCCGCCCCCGCCAGTGACCCGATAGCGCCCCGACAGTGACCCGACAGTGAGGAGACCGTTCGTGGACGAGGAACCCGTGTGGGAGCTGCCGGTACGCGGGGATACCCCCGGGCCCGCGGACCCCCAGGTCCTGACCCGGCTCGCCGAGGTGTCCGCCGCCACCGCCTGCGCCAAACTGCATGCGCAGGGCATCCGCCGCACCTTCGTCTGCGGACCGCGGCCGCTCGCCCCCGGTCTGAAGATCGCCGGCCGGATCCGCACCCTGCAGTTCATGCCGCAGCGCGAGGACATCGCCTCCGGCCTCGGCCAGGAGTACGTGGAGCGGCACACCGCCCTGTGGGCCGTCCTGGAGACCATCGAACCCGGCGACGTCCTCGTCGTACAGGCCTACGGCTCCCCGTACACCGGCTGCTTCGGCGACATGCTGGTGCGCTACTTCCGGCAGAAGGGCGGCGCCGGGATCGTCGTCGACGGCCGTATCCGCGACGCGCCGCGGGTGCGCGAGACCGGCGTGCCCGTCTGGGCCACCGGCGTCACCCCCCACTACGCCTCGCAGGCCGAGCTCTTCCCCTGGGCGTACGACGTGCCGGTGGCCTGCGGCGGAGTGCTCGCGCTGCCCGGGGATCTGCTGGTGGCCGACGACGACGGGCCCGTGGTGGTGCCCCGGCGCACCGCGCCCGCCGTGATCGCCGCCGCGCGCGAGCACGAGCAGTGGGAGCGCTTCAGCCGCGCCCGCATCGAGGAGGGAGGAGCCCTCACCGACTACTACCCGCTGACGGCCGACACCCGCGCCGAGTACGAGCGCTGGCGCGACCAGGACTTGGCCTGACGCACCCCCACACAAGGAGGACTACGACCGTGTTGCGCACCATCCGAAGACCACAGCTCAGGCTCACCCTGGCGGTGGCGGGCGCGCTGCTGCTGATCGGCGGCGCGGCGCTGCCCGGCCACCGCGCGGACGCGGCCGCCACCGGCTGCCGGCCCACGCAGCTCTTCCTCGCACCCGACGGCCGGGACACGGCCAAGGGCAGCAAGGACGCCCCGTGGCGGACCATCGAGCAGGCCCGCGACCACATCCGCGCCAAGGGCCTCAACCGGCCGGGGACGATGCGCTGCGACATCGTGGTCAACCTGCGCGCGGGCGACTACCCGGTCAGCCGCACCGTCGAGTTCGACGACCGCGACTCAGGGAACGGCGGCCACCGCGTCGTCTACCGTTCGTACGACGGGCCCGGCAAGGCCCGTGTCCTGGGCGCCGCGCCCGTCACGGGCTGGACCGCGTACAAGGACGGCATCTACCGCGCCGACGTCGGCACCGACCGGCGCTTCTACACCCTGTTCGAGGACGGGAAACGGGCCACCACCGCCCGCTACCCCAACCGCGGGACCGACGACACCTGGGCCCCGTATCTCTTCTCCGTGCTCAAGGAGCCGGAGAAGGAGGCCGTGCACCAGTGGCTGTACTCCAAGCCCGGTGAGTGGCAGGCGTCCTGGGACCTCAGCAACGCGCAGGCGGTTGTCTGGTCCGGCGGCAGCTGGAGCTGGTTCACCGACACCGTGCCCATCAGGGACTGGAACCCCGCCAAGAACCAGATGACGCTGTCCCACTGGACGCGGTACGCGCTGATGAACTCCCGCAGCGGCTCCCGCTACTTCCTCCAGAACTCCCTGGACTTCCTCGACCAGGCCGGGGAGTACTACTTGGACTACGGCAAGGGGCAGCTCTACTACAAGCCCCGTGGCGACATCGATGACGTGACCGTCATGCGCCCCACGGTCAAGACGCTGTTCAAGTTCGCGGGAGCGGCGGCCGACCGGCGGGTGGCGGACATCTCCCTGGACGGCCTCGCCCTGCAGTACACCGACTTCGTCGACTGGTACCGCTACGGCTGGATCAGCGACGGGGACTCGGGCGATGTCCACAAGTACCCGGTGTACGACCGGCAGATCGAGATGAACCGCAACCGCTTCGGGGCCGTCACGGTCACCAACAGCAGTGGTATCACCCTCCAGCGGATGCGGATCTCCGACACCGGCTTCACCGCCGTCTACGCGCTCTTCGCCAACGACCGCCTCACCGTCCGCGACAGCCTGCTGGAAAACCTCGGCGGCGACGGCATCAAGGTCGAAGGTGGCTACCCGGGCGAGGGCGACATCACCGGCCACCACCTGTTCACCGACAACTACATCACCCACTACGGGGAGCTCGTCCCCGGCGACGCGGCTGGTGTCGAACTCCTCAACACCAGCTCCAATGAGGTGAGTTACAGCTACTTCGAGCACAGCGCCCGCTACGGGGTCACCCTGGAGGTGATGCCCGAGGTGGGGCCCGGCGACTCGTACGCGCGCAACAACACCTTCAAGTATCTGCGCATCGAGAAAGCCGGTCTGGACAGCGGTGACATGGGCGCCTTCTACACCTACGGCGTCGACAACACCGAGCCGCACACCAGCAACAACCGTGTCTCGCAGCTCGTCGTCGGCGATGTCATACCGGACGACTCCATGCCCGACAGCGGCACCCGAGGGGTGCACATGGACGCGGGTGGCTGCGGTTTCACCCTCACCGACATCCAGGTCGGCAAGGTCACCGACGACAAGTACCAGAGCTACCAGTGCAACACCGTGGAGAACGCCAACTGGCAGAACGGCTTCGATCCCTCCCGTATGGAGTACGACAAGATCGGCGTCAAGCCCTCCTTCCCCTATCCGCTGCCCGGCTCGGACGGCTGAGCGCACAGGCGCACCCGCGTGGGCCCTCGCCGGGCCGCCACTCCCTTGCGAGCGGCCCGGCGGGCCCCGGCCCACGCCCGTCAGGAGATGACATGGACATCATGCCGACCGGCTCGCCGCCCGCCGTGACGGACGAGCTGCGCGGACTGACCTGGGACCACCCGCGCGGCTACGCGCCGCTGGAGGAACTGGCCCGGCTGGACGCCGCCGTCCCGCCCGGCTGCGAGACCGTCGGTCTGCCACTGCGCTGGGACCGGCAGCCACCGGCCGCCTTCGAGACGGCGCCGATCGACGGCCTCGCCGGTGACTACGATCTCCTGGTCGTCGAACACATCGGCCTCGGCGCCGCGGTGGAGGCCGGATGTCTGGTGGCGATGGACGACCTGTTCCCCACGGCCCAGCTGGAACACTGGCGCGGCCGTACCGTCGGCGCCTGCTACGAGAGCCATGTGCTCGACGGCCGGCTCTGGGCGCTGCCGCTGGACGCCGCGGCCCAGGTCGCCGCGGCCCGCCCCGATCTGATGGCAGACCACCCGATGCCGCGGACCTGGGACGAGGTGCTGACGCTGCCCGTCCCGCTGACCCTCTGCCTGGGCGGCCCGCACGCCCTGCTCACGTTCTGCGCGCTGTGCGTGGCGCTGGGGGAGGAGCCGGGCCGCGGACCGGAGTTCGTCTCGCGGGAGACGGGCGGGGCTGCTCTGGACACCATGGCCCGGCTGCTGGCGCGCGGCGACCCGCGGCTGTGGCGGCTCGGCCCGGTGGGGCTGCTGGCCGCGATGGCCTCCGCCGAGGGGCCCGCCTACTGTCCGCTGGTGTACGGCTACGCCCCCGCCACACAGTCGGGACCGTACCCGCTCACCTTCGCCGACGCCCCGGCCCACTATCCCGGAGGACGGCCGGGCAGTGTGCTCGGCGGCGCCGGGCTCGCCGTTTCGCGCCGCCGGACCGACGACCCGCTGGTGCGCGAGGCCATCCGCGACCATCTGCGGCGGCTGCTCGCCGAACCGGTGCAGTGCGAGCTGTTTCCGGTGACCGGCGGCCAGCCGTCCGACCGCGCCGCCTGGCTGGACCCGCGCACCAACAGCCGCTGGGGCGGTTTCTACCGCGCCACCCTCGCCACCGTCGAACACGCCTGGGTGCGCCCGCGCGCCGCCGGCTATCCGGACTTCCAGCGGTCCGCCTCCCGGCTGCTGCGCGAAGGGCTGGCCGACGGGCGGCCACTCGGAAGGCTGCTGACCGAACTCAACGAGAGCTTCCGCGACCGGACACGGCGACCTGACCACTTGCTGCGACCGAAGGGAAACGGGACATGAGCGAAGGAAACAGACGGGAGGCGCCACGGGACGGGGCGCGGCCGCTGGCCCGGCGCGCGTTCGTGGCCGGCACCGGCGCGCTGCTGGGCGCCGCCGCACTGTGGACGCCTTCGGCGCGGGCGGACGACAAGCTCGCCGCGGCCGCCGACGCCGTGGACGGCGTCCTGGCCTTCCCCGGGGCCGAGGGCGGGGGCAGATACGCCAGCGGTGGCCGCGGCGGCGAGGTCTACGAGGTCACCACGCTCGCCGACGCCGGTCCCGGCTCGCTGCGCGAGGCGGTGTCCGGCAGCGACCGCACCATCGTCTTCCGGGTCTCCGGCACCATCGAACTGGGGGGCGGCCTGGACATCACCGGGTCGAACCTCACCATCGCCGGCCAGACCGCGCCCGGCGACGGCATCTGCGTCGTCGGCAACGAAACCAAGATCAAAGACGTCGGCAACATCATCCTGCGCCATCTGCGGTTCCGGGGCACGGACACCCTCGGCACCCCCATCGACACCTTCGGCATGGAGCGCTGCGAGAACGTCATCCTCGACCACTGCTCGTTCAGCTGGGCGGTCGACGAGGTGTGCTCGCCGTACGGCAACGAGAACGTGACGATGCAGTGGTGCGTCATCGCCGAGGGGCTGACCATGTCCGCGCACGAGAAGGGACGACACGGCTACGGCGGGCTGTGGGGCGGCGACAACGTCACGTACCACCACAACCTGCTGGTCCACAACGGCGGTCGCAACCCGCGGTTCAGCTTTGTCGAGGACATGGCCCTCAAGGCCGACCACCGCAACAACGTGATCTACAACTACGGCTACACCTCTGCGTACGGCGGCGAGTGGGCCGACGGCATCAACATCGTCGGCAACTACTACAAGCCGGGTCCGAACACCGTCGCCGAGATCGCGCCCGTCATCATCGCCCCCAACCGCGGCGGGATCTGGTACGTCGACGGCAACCTCATCGAGGGACACCGCAAGGTCACCGCCGACAACCGGCTCGGCGTCCGCTTCCCGCCCGGTGGCGCCACCCTGCTGGACGAGCCGGTGGCCTTCCCCAGCCCCATCGAGGAACAGACCCCGAAACAGGCGTACAAGGCGGTCCTGGCGGGCGCCGGGGCCATCCTGCCGCGCCGGGACGCGATCGACGCGCGGCTGGTCAACGATGTCCGCAAGGGCACCGGACGCAGCATCAACTCGCAGAAGGAGGTGGGCGGCCCGGTGCCGCTCACCTCCGCCGACCCTCCCAAGGACAGCGACCACGACGGCATCCCCGACGACTGGGAGCGCGCACACGGCCTCGACCCCGACGACCCGGCGGACGGCCGGGCCATCGACCCGGACACCGGCTACAGCAACCTGGAGCTCTATCTGAACTCCATCGGGCCCACCGGCGCCCCGAACCCGGCCGTCGCCCTCACCGCCCCGGCCATCGACCAGATCTTCGCCAGTGACGGCGGCACCAGCGACCTCACCATCCGCGCCACCGCCACCGCGGCAGACGGCGCGAACATCGCCTCAGTCGCCTTCTACGCCGACGACAAGAAGCTCGGCGAAACCACCGCCGCCCCGCACGAGATCGTCTGGCAGGGCGCCCCCGCCGGCACCCACCACCTCACCGCCCGCGCCACCGACAGCACCGGCACCGCCACCACATCGAGCATGGTGCCCGTCCACGTCAACCGCTCCACCTCGGTGGCGCCCTGGACGGCGGTCGACATCGGGGCGGTGCCCATCGCGGGGGCCGCGGCGCTGGACGGCGGGGTGTTCACCGTGTGCGGCTCCGGAAAGATCAAGGGCCGTCAGGACTCCTGTCACTTCGTGTACCGGGCCATCGACGCCCCCGACGACGAGGTCGTCGAGCTCATCGCACGCCTGGACTCGATCAGCGTGGTGTACCAGGACGTCCTCGCCGGAATCATGATCCGCGAGGACCTGACGCCCGACTCCCCGTTCTGCCTCATGGGCATCTACATCGCGAACGGCGGCATCAAGGCCACCGCCAAGCGTATGCACTCCCACGGCACGGAGATGAACGTCGGCAACTACCCGTGGGAGGAGGACGAGATGCTCAGCAACAAGCCGTACTGGCTGCGTATCACCCTGCGCGGGGACGAGTTCACGGCCGAGGTCTCGCCGGACTCCCTCCAGTGGACACGCGTCGGCTACGAGCGCGTCCCCATGGGGCCACGGGTCTACGCGGGGCTGGTGGTGGAGGGCAACAAGGAGGCGAACGCCGTCGCGCACTACCCGACGGCGAAGTTCAGCAAGGTCCGCATCAACAACTGAATCAGCAACTGAATCAAGTATTTACCGCGCCGCTCTCGTCCAGCGGCACCCACACCCGCATCGCGCCGTCACCGCGGTTGTCCCACTGGAAGTAGGGCACCGCGGTGGCGGTGGTGGGCCGGCGCGTATCGACGGCGCCGTGGGTGCGGTACGGGAGCCCCGCCTCGTGCGGGCCGGTGACGGCGACCGCGTCCGCCTCGATCATCACCGTACGGCCAAGACCCGGCAGGTCCGCCTCGTCCCGTACCCGCAGCGCGGTGTCCGCGCGCAGCGCCAGCTCGTCCACCAGCGTGTCCGCAGGCTGGTCCAGCTGCTCGAAGCAGTACACCAGCGGCCCCCGCTCCATGGCCGCACAGCCGCGCACCGCGTCGATCCTCGGATGCGGCACGGTGAGCCGCGGCGCCATGTCCAGCTCCAGCACCACCCGCTCCCCGGCCCGCCAGCGCCGCCTGACGACCACCCGCCCCTGTGCGTCGCCGGCCACCGGCTCTCGCGCGCCGCCCGGCTCGGTCAGCCACGTCCGCGTACTCCACGGCGGAATCCGCAGCCCCAGCGCCCACTCGCCGGCCGGCGCGTGCTCCACGGTGACGGTGACCGTCCCGTGCCACGGATAGTCGGTGTCGATCCGCAGCCCCACCGTGCCACCCGCGTGGGCGTAGGACAGGTCCATCGGCGCGTACAGATGGAGGAAGAGCGTGTCCCCCGCCGTGGTCGCGGCGTAGTGGGGGAGCGAGGCCACCAGCCGGGTGACCGACGGCGGACAGCAGGCGGAGTAGAACCACTCGTCGCGGCTGCGTGGATCGCCGACCGCCTCCGCGTGGTCGGGGCGCCGCTGCAGCGGATTGCCCTTGTAGTACTTCCGTCCGTCCAGCGAGCGGGCCGCCGCGAAGGCGTTGTACAGGGTGCGCTCGACCAGATCGGCGTAGCGCCCCTCGCCGGTGGCCAGCAGCAGCCGCCGGCTCCACTGGATGCTCGCCGCCGACGCGCAGGTCTCGTTGTACGACAGGTCGGGCGGCAGCTCGTAGCGCTCGCCGAACACCTCCCCGACCTGGCGTGAGCCAAGACCGCCGGTCAGTGACGTCCGGGTCGCCGCCATGTCCTCCCAGCGGGCGGCCGACGCCTGGAGCAGTGTGTCGTCGCCCGTCTCCACGGCCACGTCCACGGCCCCGGCCTCCAGGTACAGTGCCCGGACGACATGCCCGGTCACCGCCGGTGCCGTGCGGACCGGAAGGTGGTCGAGACGGTGCCGCGCCCCGTGTTTGTGGCGCCCCACCAGGCCGTGTCCGCGCCGCTCCACCAGCCGCGCCGCCAGGGTCAGATACCGCACATCGGCGGTGGTCCGGAACAGCTCCACGAGCGCCGTCTCCACCTCGGGGTGGCCGTCAAGCCCGGGCCCGGGGTCCTCGAGGAACACCGCGCACAGGTGGTCGGCGCACCGCCGCGCCACCGCGAGCAGTTGTCCATCCCCGGTGGCGCGGTGGGCGGCCACGGCGGCCTGGAAAAGATGGCCGGCGCAGTACAGCTCGTGGCTGTCGACCAGCCGGCCGTAGCGGCCTCCGACCTCGGCCACCTGGTAGTACGAGTCGAGGTAGCCGTCGTCCCGCTGGGCCCGCTCCAGCAGCCCGGTGGTACGGGAGAGGAACCCGGCCAGCGTGTCCTCCGGGCCCGCCTGGAGCTCCCAGGCCACCGTCTCCAGCATCTTGTGCACATCGGAGTCCGCGTACACGGGCCCGCGGTAGGCGCCCTGCTCCTCGCCCGCGGCGATGCGCAGATTGGCCAGGGCGCCGGACTTCTCCAGCCAGTGCAGGGCCAGCGGCACGCTGCTGCCGCGGTTGACCCGCTGCCACAGCCGCCACAGGCCGTCCGTCACGCGGATCCGCCCGCCGTGCGGCGGGCGGTGTGCCGTACGCGCGCCGGGGGAGGGGAGTACGGGGCCGTCCACGGGTGCCTCCTGGGCGTAAGAGGGCTTGGCGTGAGGGCTTTGCGCGAGGCCTGAACGGAGGGCGGAGCGCTACATGCGGGGCCGGGCGAGGAAGGCGATCATCTGGTCGCGGACCCGCAGGATATGCGCCTCCAGCAGATCCCTGGCCCGCGTCCGGTCGCCGCCCTCCAGCGCGTCGACCACGGCGCGGTGCTCCGCGACGGCCATGTCCAGCCGGGAGGCGGTGATCGGCGCCTCCATGCCGGCCCGGGTCACATGAAGGCTCAGATGCAGATCGTCGTGGAGCTCCAGCAGCATGGGGAGGCTGCCAAGACGGACGAGCTCGCGGTGGAAACGGGCGTCGTTCTCCCGGAACTCCCCATAGCGGCTGGGGTCCTCCAGGGACAGCCGGGCCAGCTCCGCCGCCTCGTCCACGAGCTCCCGCAGCCGGGCCGGGACCTGGCGGTCCGTGCGCTCGGCGAACAGCCGCAGGCTATGCGACTCCAGCATCAGCCGCAGCTCGAAGAGCTCGTACAGGCTCGACAGGGAGGGTATGGCGACGGTGAAGCCGACCGAGGCGTCGTACGCCAGCAGACCGCGCTCGTAGAGCCGGCCGACCGCGCTGCGCACCGGGGTGCGGCTCATGCCGAGGCGGCGGGCGAACTCCCGCACCGGAACGGCCTGGCCGGGCGCCGGGTTCTCCTTGGTCAGCCACTCCACGATCGCCGTGCGGGCCCGGGTCTCCAGGCTCTCGGCGGGGCCGGGCTCCGGAGCCGGTGACTCCGCCTCGCGGGCCCCCGCCGCTCGCGGTCGGATCATGCCGCCTCCCCTGTTCCCACTCCCGAACGATGTGCCACCCCTATGGTATGCCGCTGGTAGACCGGGCGTCTGCGGGTCGGCGGAGGCAAAGAAATACTCCTGCGAGGGGGGTTGACGCTCCATCAGGCCGCCAACAAACTCATGGCATACCACCGACATGCCCCTTGAAGCATCCGCCCAGAGCCTGCTGCACGGGAACATCGGCTCGGCCGTCCCGTATCACGACGGCGTGAGGCGCGGTGGATCGGTCCGCACTGGAATGCCATCTGGAATGCCAACCGGAATCCCACCCCGTGGACTCTCTGGAGCGTGGAGATGACTCCCGAACGTACCCCCGGGGCCACCCGGTACCGCGCCGCCACTCTCGATCGACGCGCCCTGCTGCGCGCCGGTGTCGGCATGCTGGCGGTGGCCGGCCTGCCCGGCTGCGGATTCTTCGAGACGGATGCCGACAACGGCGAGTCGGAGGGGAAGAAGGGCAAGGAGGCGCCCTCGCTGAAGAAGCGGGTCGACGCGGGCGACCTGCCCCCGGTGGCCGAGCGCCTGCCCGACAAGCCCCGCGAGGTGACACCGCTGGAGAAGACCGGTGTCTACGGCGGCACCTGGCATTCGGCGATGCTCACCCAGGAGGACATGAACTGGCTGCGCTACAGCATGGGATACGAGCCGCTGGTGCGCTGGGCGCCCGAGTGGCGGGGAGTGGCCCGTACGGAGATCCTGCCGAACGTCTGCGAGAAGTACGAAGTGCGCGGCGGCGGCAGGGAGTTCGTCTTCCATCTGCGCAAGGGCCTGAAGTGGTCCGACGGTAAGCCCGTCACCACCGATGACTTCGCCTTCGCCTTCGCCGACTTCAACGCCGACAAGGAGATGCACACCGCGGGCGTCTATGAGCTGTGGCTGTCGAAGTCCGGCCGCCCCGCCCGTTTCGAGAAGGTCGACGACCTCACCGTGCGCTATGTGTACGAGGAGCCCAAGGCCGGCTTCCTGGAGGAGATCGCCGGCACCTCCGGTGTGACGATGGTGCTGCCCGCCCACTATCTGAAGAAGTTCCACGCGGGGCACAACGACGGCGCCCAGGCCCTGGCCAAGAAGGCGGGCCAGAACAGCTGGATCGACTACATGGTCATCCAGGCGGACCCCTGGGCCAACCCGGACCTGCCCACCCTCAACCCGTGGGTGGCCAGAAACGCGGTCGGCAAGGGCAGCAGCGTGATCGCCGAGCGCAACCCCTACTACTGGCAGGTGGACCCGGACGGCAGCCAGCTGCCGTATATCGACAAGGTCATCGTCGATGTGGTGCAGGACGTCGAGGTCGAGGTGTTGAAGGTGTCCAATGGCGACCTCGGCATGCAGCTCTACAACTTCGGCACGGTCCGCAACAAGCCGGTGGTCGCCCGCAACCGGAGCAAGGGCGGCTACGAACTGATCGAGATCGCCCCGGACCTGGTGAACACCATGATCATCGGCTTTAACCAGACCCACCCCGACAAGGCCAAGCGCGCGCTGTTCGCCACCAAGGACTTCCGGATCGGCCTGTCGTACGCGATCAACCGCCAGAAGATCATCGACACCTTCTACGGCGGTCAGGGCCGCCCCTGGCAGTGCGCCCCGCTCCCCGGCAACGAACTCTTCGACGAGGAACTGGGCAGCCAGTACACCGAGTACGACATCGACAAGGCCAACGAGGCCCTGGACCGGGCCGGGCTGACCCGGCGCGGCGGCGACGGCATCAGACGCACCGCGGACGGCGCCCCCGTCACGTTCAATGTGCTGGTCATCTCCGATATGCCCGACCATGTGGACGCGCTCGACCTGATCCGCACCGACTGGAAGAAGGTCGGGGTCGACGCCAATATCCAGCGGGTCGCGGAGACGCTGTACTGGGAGCGCGTCGAGGCCGGCGCGTCGGAGGCCGCCACCTGGGCCGGGGGCCCCTTCGACCTGCGCACCGGCCCGGGCGGGGACCACTACTACCTGCCCACCAACCCCCGTGGTTCCTCACGCTACGGCGGCGCCTGGGCCAGGTGGTACACCCGCAACGGGAAGGACGGCGAAAGGCCGCCCGCCGAGATCGAAAAGCAGCTGGATCTCTTCGACCAGATGCGGTTCACCTTCGATTCGGATCGGGCGCTCGCCCTCGCCCGGCGGGTCCTGGCCATCACCAAGGACCAGTTCTACTACCTCGGCATCTCCACCCCGCCCGCCGAATACGGCATCGTCAAGAAGAACGTCCACAACGTGCCCAGGAAGTTCAGCGGGGCCGTGATACACCAGGCGCCGGGGCCCAGCAATCCCTCGACGTACTTCATCTCCGGCAAGGCGTGACGGACCGCCGACATGCTGTCCTTCCTCACCCGCCGACTGCTGCTGATGGTCCTGACCCTCTGGGCCGTCTCGCTCGCCTCGTTCTTCATCATCAGCCTGCCGCCCGGCGACTATGTCGCGACCCTCCAGGCCGAGGCGGAGAACCGCGGCGAGCTCATGAGCGACGCGGAACTGATCGGGCTGCGCCAGCGGTACGGACTCGATCAGCCATTCCTTGCCCAGTACTGGAAGTGGATCTCGAACATCCTCTTCCATGGCGACTTCGGACAGGCCTTCGCCTGGAACAACCGCCCGGTCTCGGATCTGATCTGGGACCGGGTCGGCCTGTCCTTCTTCCTCTCCCTGTCCACGCTGCTGCTGGTGTGGGCGGTCGCCTTCCCGATCGGCATCTACTCCGCCGTACGGCAGTACTCGGCCGGTGACTATCTCGCCACCTTCCTCGGCTTCATCGGGATGGCCGTCCCCGAATTCCTGCTCGCGCTCGTCCTCATGTGGGTCGGGATGCGCTACTTCGGCCAGAGCCCCGGTGGGCTGTTCTCGCCCGAGTACCAGGACGCCGCCTGGAACCTGGGCAAGCTGCTGGACCTGATGGGCCACCTATGGCTGCCGATCCTCATCATCGGCATGTCCGGGACGGCCGGGCTGATCCGCACCACCCGCGCCAATCTGCTGGACGAGCTCTACAAGCCTTACGTCGTGGCGGCCCGCGCCAAGGGCATGCCGGAGTGGAAACTCCTGCTCAAATACCCGGTGCGGATGTCGCTCTCCCCGTTCTTCAGCACCGTCGGATGGCTGCTGCCCGGCCTGATCAGCGGCGAGACCATCATCTCCATCGTGATGAGCCTGCCCACCACCGGGCCGCTGCTGCTGAGCGGAGTGGAGAACCAGGACATGTACCTGGTCGGCAGCTTCGTGCTGATCCTCTCCACACTCACCGTCATCGGGACCCTGGTGAGCGACCTCGTACTCGCCTGGTGGGATCCCAGGATCCGGCATCGCTACGAGGGCGGGGGCGGGTGAGGGCCCATGTCGAGGCGAACCAAGCACGCCACACCGGGCGCCGACGGCCGCGCTCCGGAACCCGGCCGCGCCTCCCCATGGCGCCTGGTGTGGCGGAAGTTCCGCAGACACAAGCTGGCGGTGGCCGGGGCGGTCGTCGTGCTGTGCGCCTATCTCGTCGTCGCCTTCGCCGAATTCCTGGCCCCCGGGTCCCCGAGCGCCGCCGACGAGCGTCATACCTACGCTCCGCCGCAGATCGTGAAGGTGGACTTCAGCTGGGACGACGGCCTCCAGCTGTACGTCAACGGCTTCCGCACCGAACGCGATCCGGAGACCTTCGAGCAGATCCACACCATCGACCACGACAAGCGCATCCCGCTGCGGCTCTTCGCCCGCGGAGACGACTACCGCCTGTGGGGGATCATCCCGTGGGACCGGCACCTCATCGGCCCCGCGGACCCCGGCCAGAAGGTGTATCTCCTGGGCACCGACCGGGCCGGCCGCGATCTGCTGTCCCGGATCATCCACGGCTCACGGGTCTCGCTCTCCATCGGCCTCATCGGCGTCGCCGTCAGCTTTCTGCTGGGACTCCTCTTCGGCGGGATCTCCGGCTACTTCGGGGGCGCGGCCGACACCGTCATCCAGCGCATCATCGAATTCCTGATGGCCATCCCCACCCTGCCGCTCTGGCTCGCCCTCTCCGCCGCCGTGCCCCCCGACTGGGGTCCGCTGATGCGGTACTTCGCGATCACCACCATCCTGTCGGTGATCGGCTGGACGGGCCTGGCGCGGGTCGTGCGCGGCCGGTTCCTCTCCCTGCGCGAGGAGGACTTCGTGATCGCCGCCCGCCTCGACGGCTGCGGGCGCGGCCGGATCATCTTCCGTCACATGGTGCCGTCCATGTCCAGCCATGTCATCGCCTCGCTCACCATGGCCGTACCGGCGATGATCCTCGGCGAGACCGCGATGAGTTTCCTCGGCCTCGGCCTCCAGTCCCCGGCCGTCAGCTGGGGCGTGCTGCTCCAGGAAGCCCAGAACGTCCGCACGGTGGAGACCGCGCCATGGCTGCTGCTCCCCGGGGTGGCGGTCGTCATCACCGTCCTTGCCATGAACTTCGTCGGCGACGGGCTGCGGGACGCCGCCGACCCGTACAAGAGTTAGGAGCGCTCGTGGTGGCAGCCGCCGAGACGATCCTCGAGATCAGGGACCTGCGCACCCATTTCGAGCTCGAGGACGGAGTGGTACGGGCCGTCGACGGCGTGGACCTGGATATCCGGCGCGGCGAGGTGGTCGCGGTCGTCGGCGAGTCCGGCTGCGGCAAGAGCGTCATGGCCCGCTCCGTGCTGCGGCTGGTCGACCGGCCCGGCCGTATCGTCGGCGGTCAGGTCCGGGTCCGCACGGACACCGGGTGGGCCGATGTGCTGACCGCCGACGGCCGCACCGTGCGGTCCATCCGCGGCGCGCGCGTCGCCATGGTCTTCCAGGAGCCCATGACGTCCATGAGCCCGATGCACACCCTCGGCGACCAGATCGCCGAGGCCATCCTGCTGCACGAACCGGTCACCAAGGCCGAGGCCCGCGCGCGGACCGTCGAACTCCTCGGCCGGGTCGGCATCCCCGCCCCCGAACGGCGCATCGACGAATACCCCTTCCAGATGAGCGGCGGCATGCTCCAGCGCGCCATGATCGCGATGGCCCTCTCCTGCGGCCCCGAACTGCTCATCGCCGATGAACCGACCACCGCGCTCGACGTCACCACACAGGCCCAGATCCTCGATCTGCTGCGCTCCCTCCAGCGGGACACGGGCATGGCGCTCATGCTCATCACCCACGACCTCGGGGTCGCGGCACAGCTGGCCGACCGTATCGCCGTGATGTATCTGGGCACGGTCGTCGAACACGGCGACCTCGCGGACGTGTTCCGCCGGCCCGGCCATCCGTACACCAAGGCCCTGCTGCGATCCGTGCCCCGGCTCGGCGCCCGGCCCCGGGAACGGCTGCGGCCCGTACGCGGCATGGTGCCGCCGCCCTCCCGGCGCCCGGACGGCTGTCCGTTCCATCCGCGCTGCGAGGAGTTCATGGCCGGGCGCTGCGATGTGACGGTGCCGCCGCCGATCACCGGCCCCGAGGCCGCGCGCGCCGTGAGGTGCCTGCTGTACGAGGAGACCCGCGCATGACCACACAGCCGGGCCCCACCCTCCTGGGGGTCCACGGCCTGACCAAACACTTCCCCATCCGCCGCGGGCTGCTCGGCCGCACCGTCGGCCACGTACGCGCCGTCGACGGCATCGACCTGCGTATGCCGGCGGGTCGCACCGTCGCGCTGGTCGGGGAGTCAGGCTGCGGCAAGAGCACCCTGGGCCGCTGTCTGCTCAGGGTCCACGAGCCCACCTCCGGGCAGATCCGCTACCACCCGCGCGGTGGCGGCGACCCCGTCGACCTGGCGGCGCTCGGCGAGCGGGCCCTCAAGCCGTACCGCAACGAGATCCGGCTCGTCTTCCAGGACCCGTACGCCTCGCTCAACCCGCGGATGACCCTGCTCCAGATCGTCGGCGAACCCCTCAGGGCCAACCTCGGACTGCGGACCGCCGAGATCGAGGAGCGGGTCGCCGAACTGCTGCGCCGCGTCGGCCTGCCCCCCGAGTATCTGCGCCGCTACCCCAACGCCTTCAGCGGAGGCCAGCGGCAGCGCGTCGGCATCGCCCGGGCGCTGGCGCCCGGGCCCCGGCTGGTGGTCGCCGACGAGGCGGTGAGCGCGCTGGACGTGTCAGTGCGCGCCCAGATCCTCAATCTGCTGAAGGACCTCCAGGAGGAGTCAGACCTCACCTACCTCTTCATCTCGCACGACCTGGGCGTGGTGGAGTACATGGCCGACGAGGTGGCCGTGATGTACGTGGGCAAGGTGATCGAGACCGGCGCCACCGACGATCTGTACGAGCGGCCCCTGCACCCCTACACCGAGGCACTGCTGTCTGCCGTCCCCGACCCGGACCCGGGCGCGCGCCGCCGTGAGCGCATCGTGCTGCGCGGCGAGGTGGCCGACCCGTCGCGGGTGCCGCCCGGCTGCCCGTTCCACCCGCGCTGCCGCTACGCCCAGGACCCCTGCCGCACCGAGGTGCCCGCCCTGCGCGAGGTGGCGCCGGGCCGGGCGGTGTCCTGCCACTTCGCCGCAGGGCTCAACCTGAAAGGAGTGCACGGCACATGAGCGACCCGCGGTTCGACGGTGTCGTACGGCTCTCGGCGCACGACGGGAGGGTGCGCGAGGCGCTGCTGCCGGTGGCCCACCCCGGCGACAGCCACGCCGCCAATCTCCTGGAACTCGACGACGGCGATCTGCTGTGCACCTGGTTCAACGGCCCGCAGGAGGGCGACCGGGACACCAATGTCGTCCTCTCGCGGCTGCCCCTCGGATCCGACCGCTGGACCACCCCGGTGCCGCTGTCCGCCGACCCCGGCCGCTCCGAGCAGAACCCGGTGCTCACCCAGCGGCCCGACGGCACCGTCTGGCTCTTCCACCCGTCCAACGAACCCCACGACCAGACCACCGCCCGCCTGATCGCCCGTACGTCCGCAGACCGGGGCCGCGCCTGGAGCCCGCCACGCGTCCTGCTGGAGGGGCCCGGTGTCTTCGTCCGCAATCCGCCGCTGACCCTCGACGACGGCACCTGGCTGCTGCCCGGCTACCGGTGCCGGCGCTCGGGGGAGCGCAGCACCGTGCTGCTCAGCGAGGACGGGGGCGGGAGCTGGAAGGAGCACGAACTGCCCGGAGCCGAACACCTGGTGCAGCTGACCGCCGTGCCACGGGACGACGGGTCGCTGTTCGCGATGTTCCGCAGCCGCGCGGCGGACCGTATCCACGCCTCCGAGTCGACCGACGGTGGCCGCACCTGGACACCGCCGACCAGGACCGTGCTGCCCAACAACAACTCCGCCGTCCAGCTCATCCGGCTGCGCGGCGGGGCACTGGCGCTGGTCTACAACCACGCGAGCCTGGAGCGCGGTGAGTACCGCTGGGTCGGGGAGGGCGCCGGGCGGCGGAAGAAGGCCCTGCGCACCCCGCTCACGCTCGCCCTGTCCGACGACGGCGGCCGCACCTGGCCCCATCGGCGCGATGTGCAGACCGCCGACACGGAGTACTGGGACAACGAGTACGGCTACTCCTACCCCAGCGTCATCCAGACCCGGGACGGGCTGCTGCACATCGCCTACTCCTATCTGCGCAAGACCATCAAACACCTGACGGTGACGGAGGACTGGGCCCGGGACGGCCGCCCGTGACGGCGCGCGGCGTCGAGCGGTGGGACGTGTACGAACTGCGGCTGACCGGGCCATCAACCGGAAACCCGTACCGGGACGTGGTGTTCGGCGCCGACTTCCGCCACCGCCACCGTGTTGTGAGCGTCGACGGCTTCTACGACGGCCAAGGGGTGTACCGGGTCCGCTTCATGCCCGACCGGACCGGGCCGTGGACGTACACCACGCGCTCCGACACCGCCGAACTGGACGGGCACAGCGGTGAGTTGATGTGCGTGGCGGCCGGACCAGGCAACCACGGACCCGTCCGGGTCGCGGGTCCCCGGCGCTTCCGATACGCCGACGGCACCCCGTACGAGCCGTTCGGCACCACCTGCTACCACTGGACCCACGACGAGGACGAGGAGTTGGAGGAGCTGACCCTGCGCACCCTCGCCGCCTCGCCGTTCAACAAGGTCCGCATGTGCCTGCTGCCCACCCGGGCCATGAACCCGCCCCGCCTGCCCTTCCCCGGCCGCACCCCCGGCGCCCTGGACACGGCCCGCTTCGAACCCGCCTTCTTCGCCCACTTCGAGCGGCGCGTACGCGACCTGCGCGACCTGGGCATCGAGGCGGACATCATCCTCTTCCACCCCTACGACCAGGGCCACTGGGGCGTCGACAACATGACCCGCGAGGAGGACCTCTCCCTGGTCCGCCACGCCCTCGCCCGCCTCGCCGCGTACCGCAACGTGTGGTGGTCCATCGCCAACGAGTACGACTTCAACACCGCCAAGACCACCGAGGACTGGGACCGCATCGGCCAGTACGTACAGCGCCACGACCCCTACCAGCACCCACGGTCGATCCACAACGGCACCCGCATGTACGAGTACGAGCGCAGCTACGACTTCACCAAGCCCTGGACCACCCACCAGTCCATCCAGCACTGGGACGCCGCCCAGACCTCGCGGTGGCTGGCCGGCTGCCCCAAGCCCGTGGTCCTCGACGAGATCGGCTACGAGGGGAAGCTCGGCCGCCGCTGGGGCAACCTCACCGGGCGCGCGCTGGTGCGCCAGTTCTGGCACGGCGTGAGCGCGGGCGGCCACGTCGGCCACGGCGAGTGCTACCCCGAGCAGGACCCCGACCACGCGGCCTGGATCTCGCGCGGCGGCCGGCTGCACGGCGACAGCCCGCCGAGGATCGCCTTCCTGCGCCGGCTGCGGGAGGAAGGGCCCGAGGACACCTATGTCTACTTCGGCGACCGGCGCCACGCCCACCGCGACATCGACCTCCCCGACACCGGGGCGCCCTGGCGCCTCGACCTCGTCGACACCTGGGAGATGACCGTGACCCCGCTGCCCGGGGTCCATCGCGGACGGGTCCGCGTCCCGTTGGACCGCCGCCCCGACCTGGCACTGCGCCTGCGGAGGGCGATATGACAGGCCCTGAGCGTGGCCCCGTCCGCGTCCACGGAACGCGTTTCCGGTACGCGGACGGCACCCCCTTCCACCCCTGGACCACCGCCGTCCCCGAGGCCGACCCCGACACCCTCCGCGCCCTGGCGGCCTCCCCCTTCAACCGGGTCCGGCTCACCGCATCGGCCGCGCTCTCCCTCGACCGGCTCGACCAGCAGATCGGCGCCCTGGGCGCCATCGGTGTGCAGGCCGAGGTGATGCTGCACGGCCGCGACATCCCGGATACGGTGGAACGCCTCGCCGGGCACCCCAACGTATGGTGGTGCGCCCCGGAGGACCCCGAGGCGCAGACCGACGTCCAGGAGTACGACCGCGGCCACCACCCGCTCACCGTGCACGGCGGTGTCCACACGGACTTCGGCGTCCCCTGGATCACCCACGCCTCCCTCCGCCACCAGCAGGTACGGGCCGTCTCACGGCTCACCGGGGATCTGTGCAAGCCGGTGCTCATCGACGACTGCGGTGCGGAGGGGGACGACCCGGAACCCGATGCCGCGCTGTCGGCCGAGGAACTGGTGTTCCGCGTCTGGGAAGGGGTGTGCCGGGGCGGCTACGTCGCCCACGGCGAGGCGTACGGGCCACGCCCCTGGAAGGACCACGGCGGCCGGCTGCGCGGTTCGAGCGCGCCCCGCGTCGCCTTCCTGCGCTCGATCCTCGACGAGGCGCCGCAGGGCCTCGCGCACACCCCCGAGACGTACGACGCCTCGACCCTGGAGGCGCCGGGGGAGTACTGGCTGCAGTACCTCGGCCCGCACCGCTATCCGCGCCGCCCCTTCGAACTGCCCGGTGGCCCCTGTCGGGTGGATGTCATCGACACCTGGAACATGACCGTGCGCACCCTCGACTCCACGCACACCGGGAGCTTCGAGGTGGAACTCCCGGCGGAGCCGTACCTCGCGTTACGGATCCGCCGGGCCTTACCTGCTGGTGTCACCAGTCCTTGCCGGACGCCGCCTGCGATGTGATGTAGGCCGGGATGTCCTTGGCCTCGGTCACCTTCAGCGCCGAGCGCACCGCGAGGCCGTCCTTGAGCACATGCTGGCGGAACACCATGTACAGCGGGAGGTCCCAGTACTCGGTCTCCTCGTAGCCCTTCACGACGGCGTTGTCCCCCCAGAAGACGCCCGAGGTGTCCACGCCGGCCAGCCCCGGGATCGCCTCACCGAACGCGGCCTGGGCGGCGTCGGACCTGAGCGCCGGTTTCATGCCGTACCGGGCGAGTTCGGTCTGCGCCTCCTGCGACACCAGCCACTTCACGACCTCGAGGGCCTGCCTGCGCTTGCCCGACTGGGGCGGCACGAACGCGGCGATGGTGTTCGGCTGGTACACCGACCGCGAGTCCCCGCCCAGCACGGGGAGGGAGGTGACGCCGAGGTCGATGTTCTTCGCCAGCTCGCGCCACTCGTCGGCGTCGTCCTCGGGGAGGTAGAGCGGGCTCAGGGCGTAGGCGCTGAGCTTCCAGAGGCTGTCCACGGCCATCGCCACATGCCCGGTCAGCAGGAAGTCGTCGACGGTGGTGAAGATGTTGTGCGGCAGGAGCAGAAAGCGCTCCAGGTTGTCGCCGAGCCGGTTCCAGCCCGCCGAGGTGATGTTCACCTCGATGTCCTCGGGCGCCGGATTCTCGCTGCCGGTGGGCAGGAAGGGGTAGAGCCCGAGCTGGTTGAACTCCAGGTAGAGGTCGGGATGCTGGAGGTAGCCCTTGTATGCCACCAGGTCCTGCTCGAACGTCAGCTTCTTGGCGAGGCGGTACGCCTGGTCGTACGTCATGCCGTTCGCCGGGGTCCTGACCCCGCGCAGATCGAAGATCTTCTTGTTGTGGAACAGGACGTACTCGTCGACGAACAGCGGGACGCCGTACACCCCGCCGTCCGAACGGGACTTGACCAGCTCGACCGCAGCCCGGTTCAGCGAGCCGAGGTCGATGCCCTGGGCCGTGAGGTCGTCGCTGAGGTCCCGTACCCAGCCCCGGGGCTCCAGGTCGCGGTCGATGCGTCTGCGCGGGTCCTCCAGGATGATGTCGGGCACCACGCCGGCCTTGTCCAGGTCCTCGTAGCGGATGGGGAAGTCCCAGGTGACCGCCTTGATCTTCAGGTCGGGGAACGCGGCCCTGAGCTTGTCGCCGATGATCGCGTCGAAGAAGCCCGGGTTCTCGAAGGGCTTGTAGTTGGCCATGAAGACGAACAGTTCGTCGTCGCAGACCTCGAACGGCTTGTTGTAGCGGTTCGGGATCTGGACGCAGGTGGACGCGCCCGACGACGCGGAGGCGGCCGTGGGGCGCACCCGCGTCGGAGCAGCCGGCGTGGCCGCGGCGGTGCCGGTCAGGGCCGCGGTGCCGGCCACCG
>NZ_JBSFMM010000030.1:0-64565 GCF_053599555.1 Streptomyces sp. NPDC000941 | reverse complement strand
GGCCGGGGCGCCAGGCCACCGGACCACCGGGCCAGGGGCCACCGTCGCCGCCGGCCACCCCGCCGCCGGGGCGCCATCGACCGGCCGGGAGGCGGTCGGGCGGGCGGTAAACTCTGGCGGATGCACGCTTCCGCCGCCGAGGGCGCCCGTACTGGCGAGACGCTGCGCGCCGCGCTGGCCGGGTTGGTCGATGGGTTGTCGGCCCGGCAGGCCGCGCAGGCTACGGGGCGGCTGATCGAGAACTACCGGGGGCGGACCCCGACCGACGCGCCCGTGCTGCGCGACCGTGCCGACGTCGTCGCCTACGCCGCGTATCGGATGCCCGCGACGTTCGAGGCCGTGCGCTCGGCGCTGGCCGCCTTTCGGGTGGGGGCGCCGGGGTGGAGTCCCGGCTCGCATGTCGACATCGGCGGCGGCACCGGCGCGGCCACGTGGGCGACCGCCGCGGCCTGGCCGGACGCGGAGCGCGCCACCACCGTGCTGGACTGGGCCGAGCCCGCGCTCGCGCTCGGCCGGGAGCTGGCCGGCGGTGCGGCGGTCGAGGCGCTGCGGGAGGTGCGCTGGCAGCGCCAGGTCATCGGCGACGGGCTCGCCATCCCCGACGGGACCGACCTGATCACCGTCTCGTACGTGCTCGGCGAGCTCACCGCCGCCGACCGCCACGCCGTCGTCGACGAGGCGGCCCGGGCCGCTCAGGCCGTGGTGCTGATCGAGCCCGGCACCCCGGACGGCTACCTCCGTATCCGCGAGGCGCGGGAGCGGCTGCTGGCGGCGGGGCTGCGCGTGGTGGCGCCGTGCCCGCACAGCGCACAGTGCCCGATCGAGCCCGGTGCGGACTGGTGCCACTTCGCGGCCCGGGTCAGCCGGTCCTCCCTGCACCGGCAGGTGAAGGGCGGTTCGCTGCCGTACGAGGACGAGAAGTTCGCGTACGTCGCGGCCGCCCGCTTCCCCGCCGCGCCCGCGGCCGCCCGCGTGGTGCGCCGCCCGCAGCTCCGCAAGGGCCAGGTGCTGCTCGACCTCTGCACACCCGACGCGGGCTTGCGCCGCGAGACGGTCACCAAGCGCCAGGGCCCCCGCTACCGCACCGCCCGCGACGCCGACTGGGGCGACGCCTGGCCGGGCGCGGACGGCGACTGACCGCCCCGCTGCCCCATTTGCGCGGGATTACGGCACCTTCACGACACACCTACCGTAATCGACCGGACACGCACGGAAATGGAACCAGGGTGCGGCCGAACCTACCGAACCGTTAACCTGCCCCGAAGGCGACGTGTACAGCACAACGACCGAATGCCTTCGGGGGGAAATGTGTCATTCGAAGAGGAATGGGCTCAGCTGCGGGCCGAGGCGGCACAGCAGTCGGACACCCACATGCGGCTCAACCAACTGCACAGCCGCCCGGCGAGCGGCGGCCAGGGCGACCTCAGCGTGCACGCGAAGGATCTAGCGGCCATCGGAGACGCCGCCTTCACGCTGTACGGGCGCCTCGAAAACGACGGCGACCACGCGAAGGTGGCCAGCGGCAAGGCGGCCAAGGAGCTGACGGACGACTTCGCCGTCGGATCGGCGCTCACCGATGTCGTCGAGAAGTGGAAGAAGCAGGTCGATTCCCTTCTGGAGGCGTGCGCCCACATCTCGAACCACCTCGACTACACCCAAAAGGCGCATGCGGGGGACGAGTACCACATCGCCACCTCGCTGAGCATCTCCAAAATCGACGAGAACTTCCGCTAGGGGGCGGCGCGTATGAAGTTCGAGGCCCTTTTGTCAGGTAATTTCGCGAGCCTCGGGGTGGCCGTCACCGACTGGGGACAGATGCTCACCAAGCTCACCGACCTGGCCGACGACGCGGACACCCAGCTCAGCAAGCGGGCGGAGAAGGCCAACTGGGCCGGCGAGAACGCCGCGGTCTCCCGGATTTTCGTGGCGAAGACCGCGAAGGAGTTTCGGGACGCGGTCAAGGAAGCCACCAGCATCCACAGCATCCTCCGGGACGCCCGCGATGATCTCATCAAGTACCGGGAAGAGCTCAAGACGCGGATCGACACCGCCCAGCGCGAGCGCAATCTCACCGTGAAGCCCGCCGGTGACGGCTGGACCGCCAGCATGAACATCCACCCCGACCGGGCCGGAAAGGGCACTCAGCTGCCGGAACACGCTCAGGGCGACGTCGACGCCCTGAGCGCGGACATCAAGCGGATCCTCAAGAATGCCACCGAGGTGGACAACGCCGCCGCCACGGCGCTCCGCACGCTGGTGGACAGCACCCCGTACGGCTTCGCCGACGCCAAGTACACCTCCCTCGACCAGGCCGAAGACGCACTCAAGAAGGCCGACGCGGCCCTCAAGCTGGCAGAAAAAGGAGACAAGCTCTCCAACAAGGAGCTGGCGAACCTCAACAAGCTGTTTCGGAACAACGGCGATGATCCGTTGTTCGCGGAGCGCTTCGCGACCAAGCTCGGCCCCAAAGGCACGCTGGACTTCTACACCGACGTGGCCAATTCACAGCAGTTCAGCCGCTCTCCCAGGGATCAGGGCGGGCTGCCCAAGGACCTCAAGGAGCGCATGAAGCTCCTGGGCGGGCTCGAGGACAGCCTGGGCACCACCCTCGCCACGGCGACCCAGTCGGGAAGCCCCGCGATGGAGAAATGGGAGGACGGCATCATCGCGGCCGGCGGAAAGTCCGTGGGCCACACCGGTCAGGGCGTCTACGGCTTCCAGGCCATGAGCAATCTGCTGCGACACGGCAAGTTCGAGTCGGAATTCCTGCTGCAGTACGGGAAGGAACTCACCAGTTTCGAGAAGGAGCACACGCAGGACAAGTACAGCGGCCAGCGCAATCCCCGCACACTTCGTGAAGACGTGCTCCCGTGGGAGAGGGACAGCGATCCCTTCCAGCTGCACTACGGCGCGGCGAACGACGCCGGAGCGGATCCGATGACGGGCTTCATGGAAGCACTCGGCCACAACCCCGACGCCTCCACAGAGTTCTTCAAGGACGACAGCAACTTCGACTACTTCACCGAGGAACGGAAGTGGCCCGAGGACCACGCGGATCTGGACGCCAAGAAAGTCGCTGGGTACACGGCGCTGGGACACGCACTGGAATCCGGCACGATGGGCGTGGCCTACGACGATCCCCACCCGCAGCTCCACCGCGACGCGGACACGGCGGCAGTGGCGGAGAAGGTCATCGAGCTCTACGGCCGGGAGGCCGACGGCAACGACGACAAGCAGACGCTGGAGAACGGCGCCCAACTCATGCACCACCAAGACGGAATCGGGAAGAGCCTCGGCCGTATCGGCGCCGCGTACATCGACGACCTCAACTGGGGACTGGACGGAAGCGACGACGATCGGTCCCTCTTCGCCCAGGACGGGACGGGGCGTTCCCCTCGGGACCGCGCGCACTTCGACACGGAGAAGTCGCTGAGGTTTTTGGGAACACTCGGCCAGGACCCTGACGCCTACGCCGACATCGGGGCCGCCCAACAGGCATACACCACCTCGGTACTCGATGCGCATCCGCCGACCCTCGAAGCCGACGGTGATGTCTCCTCCGCCGACGCGGAAACAGCGATCACAACGGGGGCGGAAGTCCAAGGAGCCATCGACAGGGGACGTGGCGATCAGATCAAGGCCGAGGGTGCTGCACGGGATGAGGCGTACAACGCCGCGGTCGACCGCCGGGTCGGAAACGAGAAGGCAGTTTACCGCGCGATCACGGGCGGCGTTCTCGGCATGGTGCCCAAGCCGGATGAGGGGGCTGCCAAGCTTCTGGTGCCCCTCGGTTTCACCGCGACCGAACACACCATCAATCAGAACATGCTCAACAACCTGGATGGCTACGCCAAGTCCCAGCACCGCGACCTTTCCGCCGTCTATCAGGGTGACGTCAGCCGGCTTTATGACGTGGGGGTCGAGGCATCATGGCAGCCCGGGCGCAGCACCTTGGAAGAGATCAACGCAAGCGGAAACTACTCCGACGAGCAATACCGTGAGCTCAAGAAAAATCTCATGGCAGCACAAAAGCTTGGCTATGCGACGGGAAGCCACGCCCAAGAGTTCGCCGGCAACCTGCCCGTGACAGATTGAGAGAAGATCTCGCGATGGACACCCGCAAGATGAGGCGGAACCAACTGCTGCTGTTTCTCTTCACGGCAGGAATTTTGGTGGCCACAGTCCTCGTGCAGTCAGCCAAGAACTCCCCAGATGAGGAAAGTTTCCTTACGCCGGACACTGTGTGCGACAGCGCGCTGAACAAGCGGGCCGCCAGGAGCTTGGAGGCCCTCTCGGGAGGGGTCAGTATATTCGAGGATTCCACCGTGGACGACTCGGCTCTCCTTTCTTTTCCCAAAGTCGCCGTTGCCCTCGTCAGCGACGCGGGAAAGACCGGCAGGCGGACGATACACCGACTGTGCGATGCGGAGTCCCCCGGAGGGAGCAACGCCCTTCTCACCATCGATTTCGCATGGGGAAAGGGCAAGGGAATGGGCTCGTTCCCAACGCGGGGCGAACCGATGCAATTCAAGGAGTTCGACGCCTTGATCTTCCCAGACGCATACAACGCCATGACTGGATTCCCATGCCCGGTCGACGGTAAAGCGTCCAGCCAGAACGACGGGGCCCTTTTGCAGGTGGTGGCGGGTGCTTTGATTACCGAGTCAGCCAGAGAGTACAAGGAAGCTGCTTACATCCTGCACTCCGCATCCGTAAAAATGGCCGAGGAGATGGGCTGCCTCAAGGAAAGCGGTTTGCCGAAGAGGCTCGACCAGCTGACCCTCGTCCCCACCAAGGCCACGGAGGAGTGATCGCCCTGTGTGCCCCAGAGGACCTGCGCCGCGAGGGCCCCGGTCAGGCTCCGACGTAGGCCGCCAGGTGCTCGCCCGTGAGCGTGGCCCGCGCGGCGACGAGATCCGCCGGGGTGCCCTCGAAGACGATCCTCCCGCCGTCGTGGCCGGCGCCGGGGCCGAGGTCGACGATCCAGTCGGCGTGTGCCATGACCGCCTGGTGGTGTTCGACGACGATGACCGACTTGCCGGCGTCGACGAGCCGGTCGAGCAGGCTGAGCAGCTGCTCGACATCGGCGAGGTGAAGGCCGGCGGTCGGCTCGTCGAGGACGTACACGCCGCCCTTGTCGGCCATGTGGGTGGCCAGCTTGAGCCGCTGCCGCTCGCCGCCGGAGAGCGTGGTGAGCGGCTGGCCGAGGGTGAGGTAGCCGAGTCCGACGTCGGCGAGGCGGCCGAGGATGCGGTGCGCGGCCGGGGTGCGCGCCTCGCCGGTGCCGAAGAACTCCTCGGCCTCGGTCACCGACATCGCCAGCACCTCGCTGATGTCGCGGCCTCCGAGGTGGTAGTCGAGCACCGAGGCGTCGAACCGCCTTCCCTCGCAGTCCTCGCAGGTGGTGGAGGTGCCGGCCATCATCCCGAGGTCCGTGTACACGACGCCGACGCCGCCGCAGGTGGGGCAGGCGCCCTCGGAGTTGGCGCTGAACAGCGCCGGTTTCACGCCGTTGGCCTGCGCGAACGCCTTGCGGATCGGGTCGAGCAGCCCGGTGTACGTCGCCGGGTTGCTCCGCCGGGAGCCGCGGATCGCGCCCTGGTCGACGGACACCACACCCTCATCCGCAGGAATCGACCCGTGCACGAGGGAGCTCTTGCCGGAGCCCGCCACTCCGGTGACCACGCAGAGCACCCCGAGCGGGATGTCGACGTCGACGCCCTGAAGGTTGTGGGTGCTCGCGCCGCGGATGGGCAGCGTGCCGGTGGGCTTCCGTACCGTCTCCTTGAGTGCGGCCCGGTCGTCGAAGTGGCGCCCGGTGACGGTGCCACCGGCCCGCAGCCCCTCGACGGTGCCCTCGAAGCAGACGGTGCCGCCCGCCGTACCGGCGCCGGGGCCGAGGTCGACGACGTGGTCGGCGATCTCGATCACCTCCGGCTTGTGCTCGACGACGAGCACCGTGTTGCCCTTGTTCCGCAGCCGCAGCAGCAGCCCGTTCATCCGCTGGATGTCATGGGGGTGCAGACCGGTGGTGGGCTCGTCGAAGACATACGTCACATCGGTGAGCGAGGAGCCGAGGTGGCGGATCATCTTGGTGCGCTGTGCCTCGCCGCCCGAGAGCGTGCCCGCCGGCCGGTCGAGCGAGAGATAGCCGAGGCCGATCTCCACGAAGGAGTCGAGGGTCTGCTGCAACGCGGTGAGCAGCGGCGTCACCGACGGTTCCTTGAGGCCGCGGACCCATTCCGCCAGGTCGCTGATCTGCATCGCGCAGGCGTCGGCGATGCTGATCTTCTTGATCTTCGACGACCGGGCGCCCTCGCTGAGCCGGGTGCCGTCGCACTCGGGGCAGACGGTGAAGGTGACCGCCCGCTCCACGAACTCCCGGATATGCGGCTGCATCGCCTCCTTGTCCTTGGAGAGCATCGACTTCTGGATCCGCGGGATCAGCCCCTCGTAGGTCATGTTGATGCCCGCGATCTTCATCCTGGTCGGCTCGCGGTGAAGGAAGTCCTGCAGCTCCTTCTCCGTGAACCTGCGGATGGGCTTGTCCGGGTCGAAGAAACCCGACTCGATGTAGAGCCGGGAGTTCCAGCCGCCGCCCTTGTAGCCGGGGACGGTGATCGCGCCCTCGGCGAGCGACTTGGAGTCGTCGTAGAGCTGGGTCAGGTCGAGGTCGGTGACCGAACCCCGGCCCTCGCAGCGTACGCACATACCGCCGGTGCGGTTGAAGGTCGCTTTCACCGCCTTCTTCGCACCGCGCTCGACGGTGATCGCGCCGCTCGCCCGGACCGAGGGGACGTTGAAGGCGTATGCGCTGGGCGGGCCGATATGCGGCTTGCCGAGCCGACTGAAGAGGATGCGCAGCATCGCGTTGGCGTCGGTGGCGGTGCCGACCGTGGAGCGGGGGTCGGCGCCCATCCGCTGCTGGTCGACGGTGATCACCGTGGTCAGCCCGTCGAGGACGTCGACCTCAGGCCGCGCGAGCGTCGGCATGAAGCCCTGTACAAAGGCGCTGTAGGTCTCGTTGATCAGCCGCTGCGACTCCGCGGCGATCGTGTTGAACACCAGTGAGCTCTTGCCCGAACCGGAGACGCCGGTGAACACCGTCAGCCGCCGCTTCGGGAGCTCGATGCTGACGTCCTTGAGGTTGTTCTCGCGCGCACCGTGCACGCGGATCAGATCGTGGCTGTCGGCAGCGTGCGGCGCGGCGGGCGGCTGCGGATCCGTCTTCTTGGCCATGCTCATGGTGTCTCCGTCTTTCTGTTGCGCGAGTGCGCGACCCCGTCCTATTGACGTCGGACGGGGTCGCGTGCGCAAGGAGCGAGGTCAGCGCAGTTCGTTGATGCGGATCAGATTGCCCGCGGGGTCGCGGAAGGCGCAGTCGCGCACACCGTACGGCTGATCGATCGGCTCCTGGACGACCTCGGCATCGCCGGCCTGAAGCCGGGCGAAGACGCCGTCGAGGTCGGCGGTGGCCAGGGTGAGGCGGGCGTAGGTGCCCTTGTCCATCATCGAGACGATGGTGCCGCGCTCGTCGTCGGTGATGGCCGGGTCGGTGGCCGGCGGCTCCAGGACGATGGAGGTGTCGGGCCGACCGGCGGGGCCGACCGTGATCCAGCGCATTTTGCCCTGCCCGACGTCCTTGCGGACCTCGAAGCCGAGGGTGTCGCGGTAGAAGGCCAGGGAGGCGTCGGGGTCGTGGTGCGGGAGGAAGGTCCAGTGAATGGTGAGGTCCATGGCGTCATGTGTGGTGGCGTTGCTCATGGCATTCACGCTAGCCACGGCCCCGTGACCCAGGCTTCTCCATTCCTGATCGGTTCCTGGATCGGTTCCTGGACCGGTTCCTGGACCGGCTCCCGGACCGGCTCCTTGTGCGAAACTCCTCGAATGAAACGGCTGGACCTCGACGACCTCGTACGGCTGCGGCAGGCCCGTGACCGGATGGACCGCGACTACGCCGAGCCGCTCGACGTCCCGGCGCTGGCGCAGGGCGCCCTGATGTCGCCGGGCCACTTCTCCCGCAGCTTCCGCGCCGCCTTCGGCGAGACGCCGTACAGCTATCTGATGACTCGCCGTATCGAGCGGGCCAAGGCGCTGCTGCGGCGCGGCGACCTCACGGTGACCGAGGTCTGCTTCGCGGTCGGCTGTACGTCGCTGGGGTCGTTCAGCTCGCGCTTCACCGAGCTGGTCGGCGAGAGCCCGAGCGCGTACCGGGCCCGCAGCCATGACCATGCCGCCGCCATCCCGGCGTGCATCGCCAAGATCCACACGCGGCCGATCAGGAACGCGGAGGCGGGTCGCGCCCCTCGGTCGTAGCGTGATGGATATGGAGATCACGCTTTCCACCTGCTTCATCGCCGTCGACGACCACGACAAGGCGATCGCCTTCTACCGCGATGCGCTCGGCCTCGAGGTGCGCAACGACGTCGAGTACGAGGGGATGCGCTGGGTGACCGTCGGATCGCCCGCGCAGCCGGGTGTGAGCATCGTCCTGGAACCGCCGCTCGCCGACCCGAACGCCTCACCGGCCGACAGACAGACCATGGCGGAGCTGATGGCCAAGGGCCTGCTGCGCGGTGTCATCTTCTCCACGGACGACTGCGACGCCACCTTCGAGCGCGTCAAGGCCACCGGGGCCGAGGTGCTGCAGGAGCCCATGGACCAGTTCTACGGACTGCGCGACTGCGCCTTCCGCGACCCGGCGGGCAATCTGCTGCGCTTCACCCAGCCGCTCGAGAAGTGAGCCCTGAGTCGGGCCCGGCTCAGGGTTCCGGCGTCGCGGCCCGCAGCGCCCGCGCCAGCGCCGTACCCGCCGCCGCGCGCGGGGCGCTGTCGGCCGGGCGGCGGCGCGGGTGCACGGTGTTGGCCAGCAGCACCAGATACGACGACGTGGCCCGGTCCAGCACCAGGCTGGTGCCCGTGAAGCCGGTGTGGCCCGCCGCGCCCCGGCCCGCCAGCTCGCCCATGAACCAGGGCCGATCGACCTCGAACCCCAGCCCCGGCGCGGCCAGCATCAGCTCGACGGACTCCGGCCGCAGCACGGGCGGGCCCCCGCCCAGCAGGGCGCGGCACAGCAGCGTCAGATCCGCGGCCGTGGAGAAGAGCCCGGCGTGGCCCGCGACGCCGCCCAGGGCGTAGGCGTTCTCGTCGTGGACGACGCCCCGCAGCATGCCGCGGTCGAGCTTGGCCCAGGGGCGCCGCTGGTCCTCGGTGGCGGCGATACGGGGCAGCCAGGCGCGGGGCGGGCGGTAGCGGGTGGCGGTCATGCCGAGGGGGCGGGTGATGTCGTCGCGTACGAGGTGGGCCAGGGAGCGGCCGGTCACCCGCTCCACGACGCGCTGGAGCAGCAGGAAGTTCAGATCGGAGTAGCGGCGGGCGGTGCCGGGGGCGGTGGTCGGGGGTTCGGCGTGCAGCCGCGCCAGCCGCTGTTCGTGGCTGTCGTAGTCGTACAGCGGGAGTTCGGGCAGCAGCCCGGAGGTGTGGGTGAGCAGCTGCCGTACGGTGATGCCGTGTTCGGCGGCGGCCGTGAACTCGGAGGCGTACGCGGCGACCCGGCCGTCCAGGTCGAGCTCGGCGCGCTCGACGCACCGCACCGCGACGATCGTGGTGAACAGCTTGGTCAGCGAGGCAAGGTCGAAAACGGTGTCCGGCTCCTCGCCCCGCCCGGCCCGCATCGGCACCCACCGCTCGCGCGGCAGCTCCACGCCGCGGTCCGTGGCCTCGTCGTACGCCGCGTACCGCACCGCCCAGCCGAAGGCCTCCTCGACGAGCACGTCCGGGCCCCGCCCGGCGGCCACGACCACCCCGGCACACCAGGGGCGCTCCCCCTCGGGAAGCGCCCCCACAGCTTGGATCAGCTCGTTCAGGTTGTCGTGCGCTGCTGCCACGGACGGCACAGTGCCACGAAGCAGACCACGGCCACCAGCGCACACACCAGCTGGACCACCGTCATCGGCACGGCCGTGTGCTCGCCCGCGATGCCCACCAGCGGGGAGGCGATGGCGCCGACGAGGAAGGAGGAGGTACCCAGCAGCGCGGACGCGGAGCCGGCCGCGTGCTTGGTGCGCATCAGCGCCTGGGTGTTGGTGTTGGGCATGACCAGGCCCATCGCGGACATCAGCACGAACAGCCCGGCGGCGATCGGTACGAGGCCGACGTCGCCGAAGACCCCGGTGGCCATCAGGCACAGCGCGACGGCCGACAGGGTGATCGCGGCGAGGCCGACGGCCAGGGCCGCGTCCAGGCTGACCCGCCCGGCCAGCACCTTGCCGTTGAGCTGTCCGACGCCGACCAGGCCGATCGAGTTGATCCCGAAGAGCAGGCTGAAGGTCTGCGGGGAGGCGCCGTAGATCTCCTGGACGACGAAGGCGGAGCCGGACACATAGGCGAAGAGGGCGGCGAAGGCGAAGCTGCCCGCGAGCATGTAGCCGGTGAAGACGCGGTCGGCGAGCAGCCCGCGCATGGTGTGCAGCGCCTGGCCGACGCCGCCGCGGTGGCGCTGCTCGGGCGGCAGGGTCTCGTGCAGATAGCGCCAGACGACGAGGGTGAGCAGCACGCCGACGACGGTCAGTACGACGAAGACGCCGCGCCAGTCGGTGATGCGGAGGATCTGGCCGCCGAGGAGGGGGCCGGCGACGGGCGCGACGCCGGAGATCAGCATGAGGGTGGAGAAGAAGCGGGCCATCTCGGCGCCGTCGTACAGGTCGCGGACGACCGCGCGGGAGATCACGATGCCCGCGGCCCCGGCGAGCCCCTGGAGCAGCCGGAAGGCGATCAGCAGTTCGACGTTGGGCGCGAAGGCGCAGATGGCGGTGGCGACGACGTAGATCACCATGCCGATGAGGAGGGGGCGGCGGCGCCCCCACTTGTCGCTCATGGGGCCCACGACCAGCTGGCCGAGCGCCATGCCCGCCAGACAGGCGGTGAGGGTGAGCTGGACGGTGGCGGCGGAGCTGTGCAGCGCGCCGGTGACCTCGGGCAGGGCCGGGAGGTACATGTCCATGGACAGCGGCGGGAGGGCGTTGAGCCCGCCGAGGACGAGGGTGACGATCAGGCCGGCGCGGCGGGCGCTGCGCGGCGCGGGGCCCGCGGAAGGGGCGGCGGCGGTGCGGGGGGTGGACTCGGGGACGGGTATGGATCTGTGGTCGGGGACGGTCGGGTGGCCTGACGGCGGCATTCAGCTCTCCGTGAGTTGTTGAGTCTTCTCTATGCTCTCAGCAATTCGTTGTGGTCATGACCGGCTTTTGTCCGGTGGGAGAGCGGAGTGAGCATGGGGATGGCCGAGAGTGTGCGGTGGGGGATTCTGGCGACGGGCGGGATCGCGGCGGCGTTCACGGCGGACCTGCTGGAGCTGGCGGACGCCCAGGTGGTGGCCGTCGGCTCCCGCTCCCAAGAGTCCGCGAAGCGCTTCGCCGAGCGGTTCGGGATACCGCGCGCGCACGGCAGTTGGGCGGAGCTCGCCGCCGACGAGGACGTGGACGTGGTGTACGTCGCCACCCCGCATTCGGCGCACCGCGTGGCGGCCGGGCTGTGCCTGGAGGCGGGGCGGGCGGTGCTGTGCGAGAAGGCGTTCACGCTCAATGTGCGGGAGGCGGCCGAGCTGGTCGATCTCGCCCGGGCCCGTAACGCCTTCCTGATGGAGGCGATGTGGACGTACTGCAATCCGGTCGTCCGGCGGATGACCGAGCTGGTCCGGGACGGCGCGATCGGCGACGTACGGGTGGTGCAGGCGGACTTCGGCCTGGCCGGGCCGTTCGACGCCGGACACCGGCTGCGCGACCCGACGCAGGGCGGCGGCGCGCTGCTCGACCTCGGGGTGTACCCGGTGTCCTTCGCGCAGCTGCTGCTGGGCGAGCCCGATGACATCCAGGCCAGGGCGCGGCTGGCCCCGGAGGGCGTGGACGAGAACACCGGGATGCTGCTGGGCTGGGACGGCGGCGCGACGGCGCTGCTGAGCTGCTCGCTCAACGCCGACACACCGCAGACCGCCTCCGTGACCGGGACGGCGGGCCGGATCGAGTTCCCGCGCGGCTTCTTCCACCCGGAGCGGTTCGTACTGCACCGGCCGGGGCGGGATCCGGAGGAGTTCACCGCGCAGGACGCGGACGCCGGTCTGCACGGGCTGCACGGGCTGCAGCACGAGGCGGCGGAGGTGATGCGCTGCCTGCGGGCGAGCGAGACGGAGTCCCCGCTGGTGCCGCTGGACGGCTCGCTCGCGGTGATGCGGACGCTGGACGCGGTGCGCGAGCGGATCGGCGTGCGATACGCCGCCGACGAGGGGTGAGCAGCCGCAGGATGAGGCCCGCTGCGGCGTCTGCCGCCGCGGGCCCCTCGGGCGCGACGTACGGGCCAACTCCGCTGGGCGACATGGTCCTGTTGCCGCGTGCGGGCATCGTCTCGCGCCTTCGGCGCACAGCGGCCGGCAGCGGGAAGGAGAGAGGGGCGCCGGGGGCATCGTCGCCGTCCAGCCCAAGGGGTCGTCACCGGCTCACGGGCGGGGGTCGGCGGATGGTCGCCCGAAGCGGTGTGCGCCGGTCCGGTTCGGGCCCTCCCCCCACCTGCTCTTAAAAAAGTGCTTGATCTGTATCAAGTAGTAGATCAAGCATGTTTTTTAGAGGGGGTGGGGGTCGGAAGGCCCGAAGACGGCACCGCCTGAAGTGGCGGTGCCGTCTTTCGCCTGCGGCCGACGCTGCGGCGTCGTTTCGCCGGCCGGTTCAGGCAGCGGCCGTCAGGCGTCCTGGAGGCCGGGGTTGCCGGCCTCGCTGACGAACGATGCCGCCGTGGTGAGCGGCGCGCCCGGCGCGGTGACTCCGGGGATCGTCTTGTAGTCGGCGCGGGCGGCTTCGCCGTCCAGGGTCAACGTCACATAGCCGCGGAGGCCGTTGTAGAACTTCATATGCGGGTTGGCCGCCATGTACGTGGCCCAGTTGGACGGCTTGTCGGAGCCGTCCTTGCCGCTGCTGATGGAGGTGCCGACGAACTCGACGCCCAGGGTGCGGGACGTGGGGTCGTTGAAGTCCTTCTTGATGTCGAAGGCGTAGTGGACGTGGACATCGCCGGTGAGGACGACGAAGTTCTCTATCCCGGCCGCCTCGACGCCCGCGAGGATCCGCTCACGGGAGGCGGGGTAGCCGTCCCAGGAGTCCATGCTGAGCTTGGAGCGGGCGGCGGTGGTGTTCTTCCGCTGGGAGAAGGTGACCTGCTGCGGAAGCACGTTCCAGGTGGCCTTGGAGCGCCGGAAGCCGTCGAGCAGCCAGCGCTCCTGGGCGGCGCCGGTGAGGGTGCGCGAGGGGTCCTCGGACTCGGGTCCCGGGTACTGCCAGCCGTCCCCGTACGCCTGGTTGGAGCGGTACTGGCGGGTGTCGAGGATGTCGAACTGGGCGAGCCTGCCGTAGTGGAAGCGGCGGTAGAGCCGCATATCGGGGCCGTCGGGCTGCTGGGGCATGCGCAGCGGCATGTTCTCCCAGTACGCGCGGTAGGCGGCGGCCCGGCGGATCAGGAACTCCTCCGGCGGGTTCCCGTTCTCGTCGACGTCGCCCGCGTAGTTGTTCTCGGTCTCGTGGTCGTCCCAGGTGACGTACCACGGGAAGGCGGCGTGCGCGGCCTGTAGGTCCTCGTCGGTCTTGTAGAGGGCGTAGCGCAGCCGGTACTGGTCGAGGGTGATGGTCTCGGTGTTGAAGAGGGCGGGCAGGGTGCGGTCGGTGTAGTTGCGCGCGCCGCCGGCCGCGTTGACGGCGTACTCGTACTGGTAGTCGCCGACGTGGAAGACGGCGTCCAGGTCCTCGCCCGCGAGGTGGCCGTAGGCGGTGAAGTAGCCGTCGTGGTACGCCTGGCAGGAGACCAGGCCGAAGCGGCCCTCGCGGACGTGGGCGCCGGTGGCGGGGGCGGTGCGGGTGCGGCCGGCGGGGCTGGTGAAGCGGCCGACGCGGAAGCGGTACCAGTAGACGCGGTCGGCGTCGAGGCCCTTGGCGTCGACGTGCACGGTGTAGTTGAACTCGGCGTGCGCGACGGTCTTGCCCTTGCGGACCACTCGTCTGAAGCGCTCGTCGTGGGCGATCTCCCAGCCCACGTACACGAAGCCCTCGTCGGGCAGGCCGTTGCCCGGCTCGTACGGGCGCGGGGCGAGTCTGGTCCACAGCACGACGGCGTCCGGCAGCGGATCGCCGGAGGCCACGCCGAGGGTGAAGGGGTCGTCGCTCAGGGCGTGCGAGGTCTGCTCGGTGGCGTGGGCGCTGGGCAGGTTGGTGCTGAAGGCGATGGCCGCGGCGGCCCCGGTGACGGTGAGGAAGCGGCGGCGGCCCAGGCGCGCTGCCGCGGCTCGTATGGCCTGCTGATGCGGGTGGTGTGCCATCTCTTGCTCTCCCCTGGCTCGTGGCGACTGGCTCGTGCGACTGGCTCGTGGCGTCCGGCTCGTGGCGTCCGGGTCGTGGCATCTGGCTGGTGCGTCAGAGGAATTGCACGGCCAACGGGCGGCCGCCCGCTAGCCTGTACACGTCATCAAGATGTCGGACGGGTGAGTTCCGCATCGGGATGGGACGTTTGACGCGATATGCCGCCGCCTTGGGCGATGTTGACGTCGCGTACGCTGCGGACCCATGAATGTCATGTCGAAGGTCGCGGTGGTGACCGGCGCCGGATCCGGGATCGGCCGGGCGGTGGCCCTCGAACTCGCCGACGCGGGCTGGTCGGTGGCCCTGGCCGGACGCCGCCGAGAAGCCCTCGCGGAGACGGAGCAACTGGCGGGCCGGGACGGGGCGGTGATCGCCGTACCGACCGACGTGACCCGCCCCGAGCAGATCGACGCGCTCTTCGCGGCGGTACGGGACCGCTTCGGCCGCCTGGACCTGCTGTTCAACAACGCCGGCAGCTTCGGGCCGCGGGAGGTGGCGCTGGACGAGTTGCGCCACGAGGACTGGCAGGCGGTGGTGGATGTCAATCTCACCGGCGCGTTCCTGTGTGCACAGGCCGCGTTCCGCCTGATGCGCGGCCAGGATCCGCAGGGCGGCCGGATCATCAACAACGGCTCGGTCTCGGCGCACGCCCCACGGCCGCGGAGCGTCGCCTACACCGCGACCAAGCACGCCCTGACCGGGCTGACCAAGTCGCTGTCGCTGGACGGGCGGCCGTACGGCATCGCATGCGGGCAGATCGACATCGGCAACGCGGCCACCGACATGACCGAGAGGATGCGCGCCGGCGTCCCGCAGGCGAACGGGGAGTCGGCGGTCGAGCCGGTGATGGACGTCGCCGACGTGGCTCGTACGGTGCGGCATATGGCGTCGCTGCCACTGGAGGCGAACGTGCAGTTCGCGACCGTGATGGCGACGGCGATGCCGTTCATCGGGCGGGGCTGACGGGCGAAGGATCGTCACTACGCGTACTTAACCAGTCACTTGATCCGATAATTCGATCAAGTGCCGATTTCACCCCTTAGGGCCAGTCGGCGGCCGGCCCCCGGGGGCCGGCCCGGGCTGTTCGCAGACCCGTTCGTATGGCATGGTCGTCCTCTCACCGCGCCGCCCATCACGCCGCTCACGACCGAAGAGAGACCGCCGTGCGTTCTCTGCCGCTCACGCTGGTCGCCCGCCTGCTGCCGGTCGCCGTACTCACCGCCGCGGGCGTGGCCATGACGACCGGCTCCGACTCGGACGCGCACCCCAAGCCCTCCGCGTCCTCCCCGCGCCCCTCCACGACGGCCACCGCGACCGCGTCGGCGGATCCCACCTCCGCCCCGACGTCGGACGGGCAGGGCGAGGGCACCGCCGAGCCGCGCTACCCCGAGCCCCCGGCCAAGCCCTGCGGCACCCTCCCGGCCGGCACCGTCAAGGACCTGGTGCCGGAGGCCGAGACGGCCGGCACCCAGCTCAAGACGAGCGACGCCACCCGCCGCTCGGGCTGCTCCTGGCACGCACTAAGCGGATTCGACTACCGCTGGCTGGATATCACCTACGACGTATCGGCATCGGCGCCCGCGCGCGCCCGGACGGCGCAGGGCAGCGGTCCGAGCACCGCCGTGCCCGGCCTCGGTGACCAGGCGTCGGTGAGCCTGAACGTCACGACCGATGACAAGCAGCGCATACGCGAGGCGGTCGTGGTCGCACGCGACGCCAACGCGGTGGTCACCGTGACCTACAACGGCGGCGACTTCGAGACAAACGAGGCGGCGGGCACCGAGGAGATACGCAAGGGCGCGATCACCGCCGCGAAGACGGCCCTCGCCGCGCTCAACGGCTGAGCACCGCGCTCGACGGCTGAGCACCACGCTCGCTCGACGGCCGACCCGCCGTTCCATGGACCATCACGCCCCCATCCGCAAGGCCATAGGGCAGAAGGTGGCATGAAGTCTCCATGTGCTTGAGACCGACGTCCGCCATGCGCGACGATCGCCTACCAATGGTGACTACAGCATCATCGGAACCGCTCTGAACAGCTCGGAAGCTGCAATTAGCCCCACCCCGGTGCCCTTAGGGGTGCCGATCTCTGCTCAGCTGGACCTTTCGGTGTCGTTTGGGCGCCTTTTGGTGCCGGCGTGGATGAGAGGAGCTCGAAGGTGATCGTTACGGGGGAGGACGCAATGCCGATCAAGGTCCTGATCGCCGATGGACATGCCCTGGCCCGGCTGGGGCTGTTAACTCTGCTGAGCTCGGCCCCCGGGCTGCGCGCCGTCGGCGAGGCCGCCGACAGCGACGGCGCCCGCGCCCTGGCCGCCGCGCACAGCCCGGACGTCATTCTCATGGACATCTCCCTTCCGCATCTCGGAGGAATCGCCACCACCCAGCACATCGTGGAGGCCGCGCGCGCCCGGCCACCCCGCGTCATCGTCACCGCCTCGGTGGTCAGCGACGACGAGATCCAGTCCGCACTGCGCGTGGGCGCCGCCGGGATCCTGCTCAAGGACACCTCACCGCAGAAGACGATCGCCTCGATCAGCGCGGTCGCCACCGGCGATATGGCCTTCTCGCCCAGCGTGATGGAGCGGCTGATCGACGCCTACACCTATCGCGCGACGGCCACCGAGACCGCGGGGTCGACCCTGGCCATGCTGACCATGCGGGAGACCGAGGTGCTGCGGCATGTCGCCAAGGGCCGTAGCAACTCCGCCATCGCACGGGAGCTCAAGATCAGTGAGGCGACCGTGAAGACCCATCTGAACCGGGCGATGACCAAACTGGGCATCACCAGCCGGGCCCAGGCCGTGGCGCTGGGCTATGAGTGCGGTCTGGTCGTTCCCTCCCAGCCCCAGCGGGTCGCCTGAGGGTGTCGCGCTGCTGACCGATTCCGACTGTTCTCCCTCTTCATGACGGGCCTGCCCCGGCGGACGGCCGACGACCGGTGACGGCGTCTTGGGCCGCCGGGGCGGCGCCACGCCCTCCCGCGTCAACACAGCGCTCACTCCCGCTCCGCCACCTCCTTGATCCGGGCCAGCGTCGTACGCATCCCCTCGACCATCAGCCGCTCCCGCCGGAACCCCACCAGGCCGCTGGCGTCGACCGCCCGGATCAGCAGATGGGGGCGGCCGACGTGTTCCCGCCACTCGGTCAGCACGACGCCGTCGCCATCGTCATCGCCGTCGCCGTCGGGTTCGATCCGATAGCCCCACCGCACCTTCGACTGCGCGACCTCGAATGCGAACACCTTCCCTTCCTCGCACTCCACGACCGTGCAGTCGGTGGTCCAGAAGATGAGCCCACGCCGGTTGCGGCCGCGGAACCGGGCCCCGAGGGCAGGCCCGGACGCCGGGGCCACCCAGCGTCCGCCCTTGCACTCGGGGCTGAACCGGCCCATGCCGGTGACATCGGAGACCAGCCGCCACACCCGCTCGGGTGGGGCAGCGATGGTGATCGAGACCTCGTCCACTGCGCGCCCGCCTCCCGGTCAGCGCCCGTGCCAGTCCCGCATATGGGACCGGTGCACCTCGGGCACCACGGACGGGTCGTAGAACTCGTCATAGAAGTCGACGTCGAGATGGACGGACTGGAAGCCCATCTGCGTGTGGTACGCGGGCAGATACGAGGGGAACCGGCCGGACTTCCGGTACGTGTAGTCGCAGAAGGCCACCGTGGCGTCGATCGCCTTCTGGCTGATCCCGCTGATCCCCGCCGCCACCTTCTCCGGCTCCCGCCAGCCGCCCCGGCCGATGCCGCCGCGGTAGATGCCGTTCTCGCCGAACTTGCGCTCGACGACGGCCTGCACCGCCGCCTCCATCGACTCGTAGTACGGCGGGCAGTACGGCTTGAGCAGCACCTTGCCGTCCCGCTCCAGGCCCAGCGGATAGGCGAAGCCCGCGTCCTGGCGGCGGAGTTTGAGGACCATCTTGGCCAGCGTGGGCACCCGGAAGTACTGGCTGATCGGCATCTCGGCCATCCGGAAGTCCAGTGCCTCGAACCATCCGCCGTCGTGCCCGGTGTAGTGCGGGAAGCCGCCAAGCCCCAGCGCCTGGCTGACCAGGCCCAGGTTCTGCAGCATCATGCCCATCTCGATACACGCCGTCTCCACCAGCAGGCGCTCGGCGTACTCCATCGGCATGGACTTCAGCTTCCGCGGGTCGTCGTCGAGGTGGCCGCCCTTGGACTTGCCGAACTTGCCGAGACCGGCCGGCAGGAAGAACCGCCGCTCGTCGATGCAGAAGACCGCCATCTCCTCGTTGAAGAACTCCAGGAGGATGTTGATGTAGAGGTAGGACAGGTCCTCGATCGGCAGGAAGTAGGTGGACCCGGGGGTGTGCAGCGACCACTCGTTGCCGGTGAGGTTGTACGGCGACTCCACCGGCGGATGGCGGCGCTCGCTCCCGATCTTGACCCGGGTGGCCCGGTACGCCCCGACGAAGTCGTTCTTGGCGATGAACTCCTTGACCTCGGTCAGCTCCGCCGTGGACAGATCGCCGGGCCGGCGGATCAGATAGGTGGCCTCGTCGTCCATGACCACCATCGCCCCGCTCTGGAGCGCGTCGGAGCTGGAGACGGTACGGCCGACGACGCCGGCCATCACATTGCCGCCCTTGCCCTTCTCCCAGTTCCAGTCGTTGAGCGCGGGGCCGGTGATACCGCAGGCGGCGAAGGTGAGGATCGCCTGCTCCTCCTCCGTCAGCGGCACCGGCTCGTGCTTGCTGCGGTACTCGAGCGGCCCGCCGGGGACGGTCATCCCCATGCCGAATCTACGGGCCCGGCGGGACTTCAGGCCCTCGATCAGCGGAAAGCTCTGCCAAGTGTCGCTCGCTGCCATGGTCTTGCGTGCTCCTCGTTTTTGAGGTTCCTGAGTTGTCGGCTGCGGATGGGGCGGCGGATGCGGCCGCGGATGAGGCGCCGCCCCGGCCGGGGAACCACCAGTTGGCCGAGCCCATGAGCTTCATGGCGGCCGGTACGACGAACATCCGCACCAGCGTGGCGTCCACGGCGATCGCCACCGCCATGCCGAAGCCCAGCTCGCCGATGGGCTGGATCCCGGAGAGGGTGAAGCCGCCGAACACCGCCACCATCAGCACCGCCGCCCCGGTGATCAGCGGTCCCGTGGCGGAGATGCCGAGCGCCACGCTCTCGGTGTTGCCGAGCCCCGCCTTGTAGTACTCGCGCACCCGGCCCAGCACGAACACCTCGTAGTCCGTGCTCAGGCTGAACAGCAGGGCGAGCAGGAGCACGGGGACGAAGTTGGTGACCCGGCCGGACGCGTCGAAGCCGAGCGCCTCCGCCACCGGGCTGTCCTTCTTGAAGGCGAGGGCCAGCATGCCGAACGCCACGGACACCGAGAACACATTGACCAAGATGGCCTTCAGCGGCAGCAGCACCGAGCGGAACGACAGCATCAGGATGACGAAGATCGCGAGCAGCATCACCCCGACGACCGTGGGCAGTCCGTCGGAGATCACCTCGTTGGCGTCCACGCCCTCGGCGGTCTGCCCGCCGACCTCGATGCGCAAGCCCTCACCGTCGGCCCGCGCCGCCACCCGCCGTACGTCCGCCAGCAGCCCGCGCGTCTCGGACGAGGAGGCGTGCTCCTCGGGGATCACCTGGGCGATGAACTTGGTGCGGTCCTGGGAGACGAAGTACCCCACCGAGGCGCGGACGGGGTCCGGCAGCCGGTCGCGTACGGCGGGTTCGAGCGCGTCGAACGGACGCCCCGGAGCCGCCTGTTCCAGGGCGTCGAGCGCGGAGTCCACCCGCCGGACGTGCCCCAGGCCGGCCAGCTCGTCCCGTAGCTCGGCGATCCGCCCGCCCTCGCCGCGCAGCGGGGTGTCGGAGCGGATCAGCACCACCATCGGGGAGGCGTCGCCCGGCCCGAACTGCTCCTCCACCCGGTCGTAGGACTGGCGCACGGTCGAGGAGGTGGGGGTGATCTTGGCGTCCGGGGTGAAGGTGTCCAGGGCCAGGGCCGGGACGGCGCCCACCGCCAGCAGTGCGGTGCCCGCCAGCAGGGAGAGCACCGGTCGGCGCAGCACCCAGTGGGCGAAGCGGTACCAGGCGCGCTCGCGGGGGTCCGCGGTGGCGCTCGCCGGGCGGAGCTTGGCGAACAGGTCCCAGCGCCCGATCCGGTTGCCGACCGCGTACAGCAGCACCGGCAGCAGCAGCACGCTGGTGAGCACCGACACCGCGACGACCAGCGCGGCGCCCAGCGCGATCGACTGGATCACCGGAAGGTTGACGAAGGCCAGCGTGGCCATGGACACGATGACGGTCACACCGGAGGCGACCACGGTCTCCCCGGAGGTGGCGAGCGCGATCCGCAGGGCGCGCGGTACCGGCTCACCGCCTTCGAGTTCGTCCCGGAAGCGGCGGATCATGAACATCGAGTAGTCGATGCCGACGCCGAGGCCCAGCATGGTCGCGGTGTTCTGGACGAACACCGACAGGTCGTAGGAGTCGGCGAGCACGGACAGGATCGCGAAGGTGACGACCGCCGCCGTACCCGCGGTGATCATGGCGACCACCGCGGAGACCACGCTGCGGAACAGCAGCAGCAGGATGAGGGTGATCAGCGGCATCACGATGATCTCCGCCTTGACCAGGCCCTCTTCACTCAGGACGTTGATCTCGCCGAAGAACGGGGCCGTGCCCACCATGCCGACCGTCAGGCCCCGCGCCTCGTACCGCTTGTCGTACTCCCGCTGGATGTCGGGGAGGATCCGCCGGGCGGTGCCGTCGTCCACATCGAGGCCGAACATCTCGATCGCGGTGTGGCCGTCCCGGCCGACGAACGCGTTCTTGGGCGCGCCCTGGAGGGTGGACCACCCGTAGTGCGAGGCGGCCTTGAGCCGTTTGTCGCCCTCGATGTCGGCCATGGCCTGGCGTACCCGGCGCTCGAAGGCGTCCGTGCCGGTGGCGTGGCGCTTGTCGTGGACGACCACGGTGACGCTCGTCCTGCCGCGGCCGGTGAACCCCTCCTTCTGCTGCTCCGCCACCCAGGTGGACTGTGAGCCGGGGACATACCAACCGCCGCCGCTCAGCTTGTCCGGCAGCGACAGCGCGAGCAGCCCGCTGATCACCAGCAGCGCGCCCCACACCGCCAGCAACGGCCATCGCACCCGGCCGATGAACGCTACGAACCGCTCCGTCACGTGGTCTCTCCCCGGCTTCCCTGCGCTCGGCGTATCCCTGTCGGACGATCAGTACACCGTGGTGTCCAGGTCCTCGCCCAGGAAGTAACCGGCCAGTGCGGGCAGCGCCTTGGCCCGCGCCGGCGGGTGGAACGCCAGGGCGCGCGTGGCCTGCAGCAGATAGCCGACCTCGGTGTCGCGGATGAAGGAGATACCGCCCGCCAGCTCGCTGGCGGCCGTGGACACCTCCATCACCGACTCCTGGACCTGGAAGCGGGCCAGCAACGAGCGGGCCAGCTGGTCGCCCGGGTCCTCGACGGACGCGGTCATGTCCCGCGCCACGTTCTCCACGGCGCCCATGGAGCTCTCCAGCTTCACCAGCAGGGCGCCCACCTCGGCGCGCGACACCCGCGGGGAGGCCATCGCCTTCTCGACCAGCGTGCTCGCCACCCCCACGTACGAGGCCGCGGCCAGCAGCTCGAACCAGGTCCAGCCGCGGACCTGGAGGGTGTCCATCTGGGTGCCGGGGCGCTGGTCGGTGAAGACCATCAGCGACTCGTCCAGGACCAGGTCCTCCAGGACGACCTCGTCGCTCTCGGCACCGGCCAGCACCTCGCTCTCCCAGAACGGGCGCCGCACCAGGCCCTCGGTCGCGGCGGGCACCAGGGCCATGGCCAGATGGCCGTCGTACTTCTCGTCGCCCTCCACCAGCACGCTGGCGGTGAACCAGTCCATCGACGCGGACAGGCTGCACGGCTTCTTGCTGCCGCTGATGATGAAGTTCGTACCGTCCCGGCGGGCGCGCATGGTCGGCGCCAGCATGCTGGCGCCGCGCTTGGCCTCGGCGGAGGCCGAGGCGACCAGCTGCTTCTCCCCCGCGATCGACTTGAGCAGGATCCACTCGAAGGCGTCGGGGGCACAGTGCTGGGTCAGATACTCGGTGAAGGTGGCCAGCGACAGCTGGTGCATCATCGCGGCGACCGCCAGCGAGGGCGAGCGCATGGCCAGCGCCCGCTGGACGCGGACGGCGTCCAGCGGCTCGGCGCCCAGGCCGTCGTGCTCGGCGGGCACCAGCAGCCCGGCGCCGCCGGCCTCCCGGAACGCCGGGATGGCCGGTCCGCCCCGCTTCTCGAGCTCCGCCAGCGGATGCTTCGCCAGCTTCTCGTCGAGCCCGGGGAGCAGCCGCTCCAGCGCCGCGCGCTCGCGCGCCCCGAGACGGCCCGCCGCAGATGTGTGGGTGTCGGTCATGGTGAACTACTCCGGCTTCGCTACGACGGCACAGACAGGGGAGAAGCCGCGGTGGACGGCTTCGAGGCGGAATCCGGCGGACGCGAGCAGGGCCTTGATCTCCGGCTCGGTACGCAGCTCACCGCCGCTGACGACCAGGCACTCGATATCGCCGAGGGTGGCGAAGGAGGGGGTGCCGTTGCGCGGGATCACCATGTCGAACAGGACCAGGGTGCCGTCCTCGCCCATGGCGGCCCGGCAGTTCTCCAGCAGCTTGCGGGCCTTGTCGTCGTTGTAGTCGTTGAGGACCATCGACAGCAGATAGCAGTCGCCGCCCTCGGGCACCGACTCGAACATGTCGCCGGGTACGAAGTCGACGCGCTCGGCGTGCCCGGCCTCGCCCAGCAGCTCCTTGGCGCCGGCCACCACCCGCTCGCGGTCGAACAGCACACCGCGCAGCTCGGCGTGGGTCTCCAGCAGGTTGGACAGCACCACACCCGCGCCGCCGCCGACGTCCACGACCACCTTGTGCTGCCCGAAGTCGTGCAGCGATACGGCCAGCAGCTGGGCCTGCGAGGCCATGGCCGTCATCGCGCGGTCGAAGAGGTCGCCCTCCTCGGGGTGCTTGTCGATGTACGCGTAGTACGGCGAGCCGTGGTGGTCGGAGAAGGCCTCGCCGCCCTTGCGCACCGCCTCCGGGGCCAGCGACCACGGGTCCCAGTGCCAGCGCGAGCTGTGCAGCATCGCGTTGTAGCGCATCGAGAACGGGTAGTCGGTGCGCAGGAAGTGTCCGGCCTCGGTCAGCGCGAACGTCTCGTCCTCGGCGTGGTCCAGCACCCGCAGCGTGGCCGCCGCCCGCAGCACCCGGTACAGCGCCCGCGGGTCCACCTCGTGCTGCTTGGCCAGGTCCTCGGCGCTGCGCGGGCCGTCCGCGAGCGAGTCGGGGATGCCAAGCGTGGCGAGGGTGCCGACCACCTGGGTGCCCCAGTGGCCCAGGATCAGCTGCATGAGGCCGGCGACGGGGAGCACGGAGTGCGCTATGACGTCGACCGGTTTCAGCTGTTCGTCGGCGGAGTCGGCGGAGTCGGCGGAGGAATCGGCTTGCTCGGTCATACTCATCCTTCCTCGGGGCGCTGCGGGCGGTGGGCGACCACTTCGCCGGGCAGTTTCTGGTCCAAGTACTGGGTCAACATGAGGCGGCGCCGGGGCTTGCCGCTGGAGGTGCGCTGGATGGTGCCGCGTCGGCAGCTGAAGACGGTGACGTCCACGACGCCGCCGACGTAGAGGGACAGCGCCTCGGCCAGCCGCTCGGCCCACTCCCCCGGCTCCAGTTCGGCGAGCACCACGATCCGGCGGGCGTCGACGAGGGTGGCGCAGCGGTAGCGGTCCACGCCGGGGGTGTCGCCGAGCCGGGCGTCCAGGTCCTCGGCGTAGATGTTGCGGCCGCGGACGCTCAGGGCGTCGCCCAGCCGGCCGATGACATACGTCTGGCCGTCCAGCAGGAACCCGGCGTCTCCGGAGTACACGCTGCCGTCCGCGAACCGGGACGAGCTCTCGGCGTCCGCCGGCTCGTACCCGGCGGCCACGCTGTCGCCGGACAGCAGGAGTTCGCCGAGGTAGCCGTCGGGCAGCGGCCGGCCCTCGGAGTCCACGGCGGTCAGCGAGACGCCCTCGATCGGGGTCCCCGAGCTGACCAGCCACTGGGCCGGGCTGTCGGCCGCGCCCGCGTCCCGCAGGGTGCCGCGGGCGAGGATCTTGACCGGCTGCTCCGGGGCCAGCGACTCCCAGTCGAGGTGGACCGCCTGCGGTACGGTGCCCGGCGCGTGTCCGGTGATCCCGAGCGTCATCTCGGCCATGCCGTAGCAGGGCGTGAAGACGGCGGGGTCGAAGCCGTACGGCTCGCACAGCTCGGTGAACTCCCACAGCCCGCGCGGATCGTGGCGCTCCGCGCCCAGGGTGGCCGAGCGCAGGGTGGAGAAGTCGGCGCCCTTCAGGTCCCCGGGCTTGAGTCTGCGGGCGGCGTACGCGAATCCGAAGGACGGCGCCGCGGTGTACGCCATCCCTTCCCTGGCGATGCAGTCGACCCAGCGCCGGGGGTCGTAGATGAACTGCTCCGGGCGCATCAGGGACAGCTCGCCCTGCTGGGACACGATGGTCATCAGACAGCCCACGAGCCCCAGGTCGTGGTACATCGGCACCCAGCTGACGGTCTGCAGCGCGCCGTCGTAGTCGATCAGCCGGCTGTTGCCACGGGCGTTGGCCTCCATGTTCGCCCAGGTGATGCGCACCCCGCGGGGGCTGCTGGTCGAGCCGGAGGTGAACTGGAGGGTGGCCAGTTCGGCGGCGGGGACCGCGCTGAGCCGGTCGGTCTCGGTGCCGGTGGAGAAGTCGCTGGAGAGCACGGCGACCGGACCGCCGCCGTCCTCGCCCGCCACGTCGGCGGCGTCCTGCAGTATCGCGAGATGCACCGGGTCGCCGACCACCGCCGAGGCGCGGGTCAGCCGCAGGACGCGGGCGACATGGCGTACGTAGTCCTCGCGGCCGCCGAAGCGGGCGGGCGGCGCGATGGCCGTGGGGACGAGCCCCGCGTTCACCGCGCCGAAGTAGCCGGTGACGAAGCCGACGCTGTTGGGCGTGGCCAGCACCACGCCCGGGCAGTCCTTCCGCGCCCGGGCCCGGAAGGCCGCGCTGGCCAGGGAGACCAGCTGGGCCAGCTCGGCGTAGCTGTAGCGGTCCCACTCGCCCGAGCCCCGTGCGAAGCGCATACCGCGGTCGGTGCGCGGGGCGACCAGCCAGGACAGCAGCGGTGAGGGAGCGGCGCCGGGCGACGCACCGGTCACGGCGCCGGGCGACGCACCGGTCACGGGGTGTCCGCCTTCCGCTTCATCACCTTCTGCACCTCGGCGAACACCTCAAGAGCCTGTTCCAGCTGGGCCTGGGTGTGGGTGGCCATCGGGCAGATCCGCAGCATGGCGCCCGTCGGCGGAACGCCGGGGTACAGCGCCACACCGGTGAACACCCCGCGGTCGTACAGCTGCCGCCACCACTCCATGGCCAGGTCGTCGTCGCCGAGGATGACCGGGATGATGGGCGTCGTCCGCTCGGGCAGATCCGAGTCGGGGCCCATCGGCAGGCCCAGGCCCTTGAGTTCGGTGCGCAGAAAGCGGGAGTTGCGGCGCAGTTGCTCGGCGAGTTGGTCGCCTTCGGGCGAGCGGCGGATACGTATGGCCTCCAGCGAACCGCCCAGGGCCGCCGGGACACCGACCGTGGTGAACACGAAGGCGCGCGCGGTGATCTGCAGGTAGTCGATCAGCTCGCGGCTGCCGGCGATGAACCCGCCGACGCCGGCCAGCGCCTTGGACAGGGCGCCCATCCGGATGTCGATCTGGTCCTGGACGCCGAAGACCTCGGCCGCGCCGGTGCCGTGCTCGCCGAGCACACCGAGGGAGTGCGCCTCGTCCAGCATCACCGCCGCGTCGTTCTCGCGGCAGATGTCCAGCATCTCGTCCAGCGGCGGCAGGTCCCCCTCCATCGAGTACAGCCCGTCGAGGATGACCAGGATCCGGCCGCCGTCGCCCTTGGCCCGGCGGACGCTGTCGGCGAACAGATCCATCCGGTTGTGCCGGAAGCCGCGCAGCTTGGCCCGGGAGAGCCCGGCCCCGTCCAGCATCGAGGCGTGTGCGAAGGAGTCGGACACCACGGTGTCGCCCACGCCCACCAGGGCGCTGATGGTGCCGATGTTGGTCTGGAAGCCGGTGGTGAACAACAGGGTGGACTCGACACCCAGCCAGTCCGCCAGCTCCTCCTCCATCTCCCGGTGCAGGGCCGTGGTGCCGTTGAGGATCCGGGAGCCGGTGAGCGAGGTGCCGTAGCGGTCCACCGCGGCCTTGGCACCTGCCAGCACACGGGGATGGCTGGCCAGGCCCAGGTAGTTGGGCGACCCCAGCATCAGCCGCGGTGTGCCCTCCATGGTGACGACCGGGTCGAGCAGGGATTCCGCGTTACGGAAGAACGGCAGGTTTCCGTTGGCGACGCCGCGGTGGTACGCGGTGACGAACTCCGACGACTGCAGGTCCTTGAGCCAACTCGCCGTGTACTCAGGCATCGTGGGCCCCCTCGCCCTCGGTCCGCGCGCCGCCGCCGTCGCCGCCGCCGGACACGCGCACGATGTAGTCGATGGCGTCCCCTACGGTGCGGAGGTCGATGGCGTCCTCTTCGCCGATCTTCACGTGGAAGGTGTCCTCGAGCTCCTGGGTGAGGGTGAGGATGTCGAGCGAGTCGATGCCGAGGTCGGCCTTCCAGGTCGCGCCGCGCACAATGCGCTCGGCGGACACCCCGCGGACCACCAGGTGGTCCAGGATCACCTTCATGACCTCGTCATCCGTCACCCGGGTCGACTGCTCTGCCATCACGCGTCCTCTCCCTGTTGGTCCTGGCCTTCTTGGCGCAGTTGTCCCCGGGCCCTGACCAGATCTCGGCGGCTGACACCGACCTTCTTGAGCGTCGGCATCAGCACGTCGCGGAAGAACACCTCGCGGTCGATGCCGATGACCTGCATGACGGCCAGCCGCTTGTCGTAGTCGGGCAGCAGGTCGTAGGCCGGCATCTTGAATTCCTTGACCACATGCGCGATGTCCTTGAGCGTGCCCTCGTGGTCCTCCTGAAGGCAGGCCTGGAGCGTGCGCCGGTAGAAATCCGCGTGCGCGGCCTCGTCCCGCGCGATGTAGCGGCAAATCTCGGCCATCACCGGATCGCCGAGGTCACGGGCCCGGTTCAGCTGCTGCCGATAGCTCATCCAGGTCGTCTTCTCCTGGATGGCGCCGTACACGAACATTCTGCGCGGCGTGGAGAACGGCATCGTCCACCGCCGGCTCAGCACCTGGCTCTCGAATTCCCGGACCTGCTCCTCGGTGCGCTGTCCGGTGCGCAGCAGGAATTCCTTCAGGGCGAGCGCGTGCTTGGACTCCTCATAGCCCCAGTTGACCTGGAACCAGGCCTGCCCGAAGGACTCCCGTACGACATTGAGCCCTTCGGCCACATAGTCCGGCAGATACATCTCGACGCCGAGGAAAGTCTCCGCGCACTGGGCCAGGCTCTCGTCCCGGCTCTGCTCCTGCCATTTGTCCCACGGAATATCGTCGAAGACACTCCAGCGGCGGCGGCGCTCGGCGAGTTCGAAGAACTCCATGTACTGCCGGTACAGCGTCTCCTCGGGAAGGAGGTCCACGGCTCAGCCCTCCCGGACCGCGGGCTTGCCGCCCCGGATCAGTTCGACGACATCGCCGACGGTGCTGACCCCGAACAGCACGTCGTCGTCGAAGGTGAGCCCGGTCTGGTCCTCGATGGAGACGATCAGCTCGAGGGTGGCCACCGAGTCGAGGCCGATCTCCCCGATGTCGTCCGCCGGCGTGAACGTACGCTCCGCCAGCCGGGCGTCCACCTGCGCCGCGGCCTTGGCGACGATGCTGAGCGCTTCTTCTTCCGTCAGATCGGCGGTCGTCACTTGGCTCCTCCATGGCCCGCGGGGCCGTTGTGGGAATTCGCGCCCTGGGAGTACGCGCCGTGGGAGTACGCGTCGCGGCAGGCGGCGCGCCGCAGTTTGCCGCTGCTGGTCTTGGGCAGCGTGCCGGGCTTCACCAGCACCACGTCGTCGGGCGTCACCCCGACCGAACCGCGGACCCGGCCGGCGATCTGCTTCGCGAGGTCCGGGGGCGAACTCGCCGGCTTGTGCTCGGCGACCACCACCAGGCGCTCGTCGGGGGTGGAGAACGCGATCACATGGTCCGGGCGGATCCCCGGGAGCCCCAGGGCGGCCCATTCGATGTCCGTCGGGTGGTACTTGCGGCCGTGGTGAATGACCAGGTCCTTCGTCCGGCCGGTGACGTACAGCTCGCCGTCGCGCAGAAAGCCGAGGTCGCCGGTGCGCAGCCAGCCGTCCCGGAAGGTCTCCTCGGAAAGCTCGCGCGCCCCCCAGTAACCGCGCGCGACGCTCCCTCCGCGGATCTCGATCTGCCCTTCGGTCTGTCCTTCGGCCTGCCCTTCGCCGGCCTCGTCGACGAGTTCGCCGGAGGCGGCCCGGATCCGGACTTCCCAGCCGCTGAGCAGCGGCCCGCAGGAGACGATCTCGCGCGTGACGGTCTCCTCGTCGGCCCCAGGTGCGACGTCCACCGACAGCGTGCGAAGCCCGTCGCCGATCGTGGTGAAGGCCACCCCGAGGGTGGCTTCCGCCAGCCCGTAGGAGGGGGTGATGGCGTTCGCGTCGAACCCGACGCCGGCGAAGCGCTCGGCGAACTCCCGCATGGTCCGCGGCCGGACCGGCTCAGCGCCGACCCCCGCCACCCGCCATGCGGACAGGTCCCAGCCGGCCATCTGCTTGTCGGTCGCCCGGCGGGTGACCAGCTCGTAGGCGAAGTTGGGGGCGTAGGAGAAGGTGCCGGAGATCTTGGACATCCAGTCCAGCCACGTAGTGGGCCGGCGCGCGAATTCGTAGGGCGGGATGAACCAGACGGGTACCTCGTACACCAGCGGCCCGAGCATGCAGCCGATGAGCCCCATGTCGTGGTAGAGCGGCAGCCAGCTGACGAACCGGTCGCGTTCGCCGGAGGTCCCCAGGGCCTGGTCCATGGCCCGGGCGTTCTCCAAGAGGTTGTCGTGGGTGACCACGACGCCCTTGGGCATGGCGGTGGAGCCGGAGGTGTACTGCAGGAAGAGCGGTTCCCCGCCCTCCGACTCCACCAGCTCCCCGGTCGGCTCCCCGGCGGCGAGCTCCGCGTAGCCGATGGGCTTGGTCCCCACCGCGTCGACGCAGATGTCGAAAAGCGACTCGTCGGCGATGATGTGCCGCGGCTCGCATGAGGAATGGATCGAGTGCAGACGCTCCCGGTATGCCTCGATCCGGGTCAGCATGGCCGGCGGGAACACCGGTACGGGGATGACTCCGGCGCGCACCATACCGATAAAGGCGACGATGAACTCACGCTGACCGGACAGCATCAGAATGCCGCGGTCACCCCGCCGAAAACCCGCAGCGGCGAGCCTTCTGCCGAAGTCCTCACCGGCGGCCTTCAGCTCCGCGAAGCTGAGAAAGTCAGTGGAGTCCCCGGAGATGAACGTGAACCCCTGGGACGTTGATGACAACCGAGCGATGACACGAGAAAAGCTCACGTGCTGGAAACCTCCGCGTGCACGTACACCCCTTGGTAAGGGGGCATCGTTTTGCCGGGCCGCATTTTCGGTCCCCGGCGTCGTACGACACGGCAAGAAAATACCGAGGCCGGCACGAAACGGAATCCGGCACCCGATGTAGTCAGCGCTGCAACCAGAGCGGAAGTCCGGCATCAACCTTTCGCGGCACGCCGGATCAACCTCAGGGGGTGGGCGGCGGCGCGCGTGCCGCGGGGGTGGGGCGGCGGGGGTGGAAACCCCCGGCGCGGGGTGGTGCGGGATGTACCCCGGATCCGCCGCGTAGCCCACCTCTCAGGGCCGCCGTATCTCCCTACCGTCGGATGTGCGCCATCGCATGGCGCACCACACCACTTCCCCCGAACGGCCAGGAGCCGACTATGAGTTCACCCGACAAGCATGCTCGGCGCACCGTCCTGCGGGCCATGTCGGCGGCGGGCGCGGGGCTGGCGCTGACCCCGTCCGCGGCCCGGGCGGCCTCCCCTGAGGGCACCACTGGCTCCGACGCCTGTGCACCGGGGTGGCTGCCCGAGGGCCCGCTGCGGGTGTCCCCCGCCGATCCCCGTTACGCGCACCTGATCGCACGGGGCGCCAGCAACCGTTTCCGGGGCAGGCCCGACCATGTCTACCTGGTCGGCTCGACGGAGCACGTCGTACGGACCGTACGGGAGGCGGTCCGATCCGGGGCGCGGCTCGCCGTCCGCAGCGGCGGGCACTGCTTCGAGGACTTCGTCGACAACCCCGACGTCAAGGCGGTCATCGACATGTCGCCCATGGCGGATGTCTCCTTCGACGAACGGCGCCGGGCGTTCGTCGTCGAGGCCGGGGCCACCCTCGGCGAGGTGTACCGGAAGCTGTACCTCGGCTGGGGCGTGACCTTACCGGCCGGGTACCACGCCGAGGTGGGCGCGGGCGGGCATGTGCCCGGTGGCGGATACGGGCCGCTGTGCCGGCTGTTCGGGCTGGTCAGCGACTATCTCTACGCGGTGGAGGTCGTCGTCGTGGACCACGCGGGCGAGGTGCGCGCCGTCGTGGCCACCCGGGCGGAGGACGATCCGAACCGCGAGCTGTGGTGGGCCCATACGGGTGGCGGGGGCGGCAACTTCGGCGTCGTGACCCGCTTCTGGTTCCGCTCCCCCGAGGCCACCGACGACACGGACCCGGCCCGGATGCTGCCCACCCCGACCAGGACCGCGCTCACCTTCACCGCGGACTGGAGCTGGGAGGGGATGGACGAGGAACGCTTCACCCGCATGGTCCGCAACCACGGCCAGTGGGCCGAGCGGCACGGCGCCGCCGACGACGAGAACGCCGCACTGTACGCCGAGTTCGCCCTGACCCGCCGCGCGGCCGGCTCCCATCTGCTCCTCGGCCAGGTCGCCGCGGAGCCCGGCGCGGACCGTCGGCTCCTGGACGGCTTCCTCGGCGCGGTGAGCGCGGGCACCACCCGGCCGGGCAATCTGAAGGTCCAGCGGCTGCCCTGGCTCACCGCCGCGCTGAACGGTTCGGGAGAGGCGGTGGGCGACTGGCACATCAAGATCAAGTCGGCCTTTCTGCGGCGCCGCCTGACGGATGCCCAGCTGGCCGTCGTACACCGCCACCTCACCCGCGCCGACACCGATGTGGTCGCCGGGAGCGTCGTCCTCAACACCTACGGGGGCGCCGTCAACGCCCTGTCCCCCGCCGATACGGCCATGCCGCACCGCGACTCCGTCATCAAGCTCTCCTGCCTCGCGTCCTGGGCCGAGCCCGATCAGGGGCCTGACTATCTGGCCTGGATCCGCGAGTGCTACCGGGACCTGTTCGCCGACACCGGCGGTGTCCCCGTACCCGGCGAGGCCGCCGACGGCGCGTTCATCAACTACCCGGACACCGACCTCGCCGACCCGCACTGGAACACCTCGGACACGGCCTGGCAGACGCTCTACTACAAGGGCAACCACCCGCGCCTGCGCGCGGCCAAGGCGCACTGGGACCCGCGCGAGGTGTTCCGCCACGCCCTGTCGATCCGCCCCTGACCCACGTCACCTTCTCCCAGCCGTCGCGGACGGCCACGGCGAGACCGGCCAGGGCGCCAGGGCGTGGTCAGCCCTGAGTGTTCTCGGCGGCCTTGGCCGCCTTCGCCGCCTCGGCCGCCGGGAGGCGGTCGAAGATCGTGGTGATGTGCTTGATCTTGCCGTCCTCGATCGTCATGTACTCCGAGCAGCGGAAGTCCTTGATCCACTGGGTGTCGAAGCTGTAGACGATCGCGGCGCTCTCCTCGTCGGCGAGCACCTTGGTCACGGTCGCCCTGGTCAGCACGTTGACGAATTCCTGGGTGAACGGACGGTACGCCGCAACACCCTCGATCCGGCCGGGAGGCGCGTCGCAGACGACGTCCTCCTTCAGGAAACCCAGTGCGGTCTCGACATCCCCGCTGGTCCACGCCTTGGCGTAGCCCTCGGCGATCCCCTTGGTGTCGGTCGCGGTCACAGCCATGTCCTTCCGTAGCGGCCGCATCGTTCCAACGGCCTGATGGCTGCATCCTCGGCGAGGTATATGACACCTGGCGTCATATACCTCAGGAACTTGGCGCGGCGAGACTCAGGACGCCGGGGTCTTGTCCGCCGCGGTGATCTGACAGGTGATGGACGTCCGCTTGCTGTAGCTGGTGGTGTCCGCCATGGTGACCGTCTTGGTGGAGTTCGCCAGCACCGTGATGTATTTGTGCCGGTACCCGATGAGGCCGCCCGACGGATCGTTCCAGCTCACGGCGACGCTGTAGCTGTAGCCCCGCGTCATGTCGGCGTTGGTGATGGTGACGTCGTACTTGAGCTGCCGGGTCGACGGGTCGTAGTTGCAGTTGCTGCCGTCGGTCTCGTCGAGCCCTTCCGGGTCGTAAGTGCTCGGCACGGAGGGGGAGTCCGACGGGGTCCCGTACGACGGCGCGGACGAGGGGACACCCGAGGGCAGGTCGGTCGGCAGGTCGGTCGGCAGGTCCGTGGGCAGATCGGTCGGAACCCCGCTGGCGCCGGACGACGCGCCGCCGCTGCCGCCGCCGGAGATGAAGCCGCCGCCCCCGAGCCCGTCGCTTCCGTTGCTGTGCCTGTCCTTTTTCCCGCAGCCGGTCAGGGCCAACAACCCGACCGCGGCGACGGCGAGAAGGCGTGAGGAACGGCGATGCATGTACTACCCCCGTGGGAAAACAGCCGATCAGGCTTTGACGAGCACACGCCACCCTAAATGGCCCCCCGCGCCGAGTTCGCTCCGGGGGTCCGGCCGAGGTGCCATCACCCCCGCAGCCGGTAACATTCCAGACAAACCGCTAAAGCCCCCAGGCCAGGGAGGGCGCGACCATGCCACGCGACCATGTCAAGGGACGCGAGTCGAGGTGACCACCGATGGCGACCGAGAGCGTGCGGTACCCGAGCCTGATCGTCCCGGTCGGCCACGTCGAGCCCGTGCCGCGACGCATCCGGGGGCTGATCGGCGGCCACGTCGTCCTCGACACCCGGCGCGCCCTGTACGTATGGGAGTGGCCCGCGTATCCCCAGTTCAGCATCCCGATCGAGGACATGGTCGAGGGTGTCCTGACCGATGACCACCACACCGAACCCCTGGGCCCCGGCCCCGCGCGGCGCCACTCCCTGCACATCGGATCCGAGGTCCGCCCGGGCGCCGCATGGCTGTGGACCGACGGCGCCCCCGAGCCCCTGCTCGGCACCGCCCGCTTCGACTGGAAGGCCCTGGAGTCCTGGTTCGAGGAGGACGAACAGGTCTTCGTCCACCCGAGAAGCCCCTACTCCCGGGTGGACGCGCTGCGCTCCTCCAGCAGCGTCCGCGTGGAACTGGACGGCGTCGCGCTGGCCGACGCGCCGCACTGCGTAAAGCTGTTCGAGACCGGCCTGCCGACCCGCTACTACCTCGACCGCACACACCTCACCTGGCCCCGGCTGCGCCCCACCGGCACGGTGACCAGCTGCCCGTACAAGGGGACGACGAGCGGCTACTGGTCATTCGACAGCGACACCTCCACCCACGAGGACATCGCCTGGGCCTACGACTTCCCCACGCCCCACGTCAACCGCATCGCGGGCCTGGTCGCGTTCTACAACGAACACGTCGATCTGTACGTCGACGGCACGCCACTGCCACGCCCCGCCGACCCGGCCGCCGTTCGTCTACAGTTGCGTAGACGATCGACCGGAGCCAGTGGGCCGACGGAGGATGATGCGCCCCAAGATCCTGATTGTTGAGGACGATCACGCCCTGCGGGACGTACTGCGCCGGGGGCTGTACGAGGAGAACTTCGAACCCGTCCCGGCCGCCGACGGCGCGACCGCCCTGCGGCTGGCCACCGCCGACCTCGCGGCGGCCGTCCTGGACGTCGGCCTGCCCGACGCGGACGGACGGGACGTATGCCAGGCGATGCGTGCCAACGGCTTTCTCGCCCCCGTGATCTTCCTGACCGCCCGGCACCAGCTCACCGACCGGCTGTCCGGCTTCTCCGCCGGGGGCGACGACTACCTGCCCAAACCCTTCCATCTCGCCGAACTGGCCGCCCGGCTGCGCGCCGCGCTCAGAAGAACCGCCCCCCGCTCCATCGCCACAACCGGTGATCTGGTCCTCGACGCGGTGGATCACGGCGTGACCGTGCACGGTGTCCGCGTGGGCCTCTCCCCCACGGAGTTCCGGCTGCTGGCCACGCTTGTCGCCGCGGACGGGACGCTCGTACGCCGCCGCGACCTGGTGCGGGCCGGCTGGCCGGAGGGCGCGCAGGTCAGTGACAACACCCTGGACCAGTATCTGAGCCGACTACGCCGCAAGCTGCGTGAGACGGGCAGCAGCCTGACGATCGATACGGCGCGGGGCGTCGGACACCGCCTGTCATGAGCCGCGCCTTCCGGGTTTTCCGTGCCTTCCGTGTTCTCCGTGCCTTCCGTGTTCTCCGTGTTCCCCGTGTTCTCCGTCGCCTTGCGCCGCGCACCCTGCGCGGCCGCCTCTCGCTCGTGGCGCTGACCACCGCCGCTCTGCTGATGACGATCCTGACCGTGGTGTTCAACGCCGTGATGGACCGGCACCTGCAGCATCAGGCGGATGACGAACTGCGCAATCGGGTGGCAGCGGTGGCCACGACCATCGACACCAGCGGCCCCCGGGTCCGAGTCCTGGAGACCGTCAACGACCGTGTCCTTGACGCGAACGTGTGGATCTACACCGGAACCCGTCTCCTGGAGAAGCCGCCGTCCGCCACGGCCGGCAGTTCGCTGACCCAGGACGTCGACCGGCTGGCCGCGCAGCAGAAGCGGGCCTGTATAACCGTCCACGCCCACGATCACCGGACCGCCCGGCTGTGCTCCCAGCCCATCGCCGGCCGCCATGCCACCGCCACCGTCGTCACCGCCCTGGACCTGGCTCCCTACCGCAGCTCGGCCGACACCTTGCTGCTGGGGTCACTCATCCTGGACGCCGTGATGCTCGGCTGCACATACGTACTCACCCGCCTGTCCGTCGGCCGGGCGCTGCGCCCGGTGCGGACGATGACCGAGCAGGCCACTCACTGGAGCGCTGTGGGCTCCGACGAGCGCTTCGGCGCGGCGGATCAGCCGGCCGAACTCGCCCGTCTGGGTATCTCACTGGACGAGCTTCTGGACCGCATACGGACCGTGCTGCGCCATGAACAGCAGCTGACGGGAGAGCTGTCCCACGAACTGCGCACGCCGCTCACCCGGATCATCATGGAACTCGACTGGTGGCGGGCCCGCCCCCGCACAGACGCCGAGACCCGCGCCGCCCAAGAGGTGATCGCCGAGGCCGCCCAGTCCATGCGCACCATCTGCGACACCCTCCTGAACGACGCCCGCGAGAACGCCCTGGACCCGGCGACGGCACCCGGATCAACCGACGTCGTGCCCGTTTTGGGCCGCCTGCTCCAGCACCTCGACACACCTGCTCAGGTGAAGATCACGACAGCGGCGGGAACTTCGGCATTGGAGTCGGGGGTATCGGAGGCGGGGGTACTGGAGGCAGGGGTACTGAAGGCGGGGGTCGCCCCCGCTCTCCTCGAGCGCATCCTCAGCCCCCTGCTCGCCAACGCCGTCCGCTACGCCCGCTCCCGGGTGACCGTGTCCGCCCGTAAGGTCCCCGGCGCCGTGCGGATCGATGTCGTCGACGACGGCCCTGGTGTGCCGGAGTCGTTCGTGACCGAGCTGTTCCAACCCGGTCGGCGCGCCGACTCCGGCGACGGGCACGACGGCGCGGGTCTGGGGCTGCCGCTCGCGCGCCGCCTCGCCCGCGCCGTCGGCGGTGAGGTCTCCTACGACCCCGGCCACTCGCCCGGCGCCAGGTTCACGGTCAGCCTCCCTGCCGGGTGACCGGCTCTCGTTCCCTGCGCTCCCGCACCTGGGCATAGGCCATGAGGCCGAACAGGACGGCGAGCAGGACGGCGGACGAACCCGCGGTGCCGAGATCCAGGCCGCCCTTGGCGACCGGCTTGGTGAGGAAGTCGCCCGCGGTGGCGCCCAGCGGGCGGGTGAGGACGAAGGCGATCCAGAACAGCAGCACGTTCGACACCGCGGGCGCTTTCATCAGCGCCACAAGCAGCGCGAGCGCCCCGGTCACCAGCAGTGCGCCACCGGCGTAGCCGAGGCCGGAGCTGTCGGACAGGAAGTCGCCCATGGACGTGCCGAGGGTGTTCGAGACGAGGATGGCCGACCAGAACAGGGCCTCGCCCCCGAAGGTGACGATGTCGCGGATCTGGAACGTCATCCCGCTCAGCTTCCAGGCGATGAAGATCGCCAGAAGGATCGAGATCAGGATCGCCGCTCCGGCGGGGTAGCCGATGCCCAGCCCCTGTGGGCCCCAGCCCAGCTTCGTGGCGCCGTTCGAGAGGTACTTCGCGCTGGCGTCGCGATTCATGAAGTCGGACATCGTGGTGCCGGCCATGCTGGTCGACAGGATCACCGTCCAGTAGAAGAACGGGTTGTAGCGGCTGGATCGCAGCTGGACCACCAGCGTCACCACGAAGATCAGGAACAGGACGATCGTGGTGAGGAAGTAACCCAGCTTCAGGGTCTGCGAGAAGAGGTCGCCCGCCGTCTCACCCAGGGTCGTCGCGGCGATCTTCATGATCCAGAAGGCCAGCGTGACTTCGGGCAACTTCTTCATGACCGACTTGGTCGTGCTCGACGTACTCGACGTGCTCGCCACGTCGAGTTCGGTGAGGATCTCCGATTTCGCCAACTCAACTTCTCCTGTCCGGTCGAACGGCAGGGCGCTCGCCCCCGGACCCGGGACGAGCGCCCTGTTGAGATGAGCCGGCCGCCGGCGGCGGCCGACATCCCCGACCGTGGCACAGAGAGCCTGTACGCATCCTGAACGCGGGCCGTTCGGCAGGTCAGGCCACGTGGCGCGAGGCTCGCTCCGATTCGGTGACGTCCTTGCGCGTCACGCCCAGATACCCGACAAGACCGAGGATGACCGCCAGAAACAGCGCGCTGGTGATCACGGTGCCCAGGCCAAGGCCGCCGTCCCCCGTCGGCTGGGAGAGATAGTCGCCGATCGAAGCGCCGAGCGGCCGGGTGAGGATGTACGCGATCCAGAAGCTCCACACCGCGTCGAGACCGAGGGCGAAGTGCGCGATGGCCACCGCGGCGATGGCCGCCGCGAACAGGACGGCGGACAGCCAGTAGCCGAGGTCCATGCGCTCGGAGACCAGGTCACCGGCGGCAGTGCCGAGGGCGAAGGTGAACAGAACCGCGAGCCAGTAGAAGGACTCGCGGCTCGTGGTGTCGATGTGGTGGATGGACAGCGTCCGCTCCCGGCGGTACCAGACGGCGAACACGACCGCGAGGAGGATCGCGAAGACCGTGGTGCTCGTCTGCAGCGGCACGCCCACGTTGTCAGTGAGGTTGTCACTGATCAGCGTGCCGACGACGCTGATCAGAGCCACCGCGAACCAGTACACAGCCGCTCGGTACGCACGCGTACGGAACTGCACCACGAGCACCACCGCCAGCAACGCGCTCATCAGCACCGACACACCGGTCAGGCCGAGGCCCGCCTTGTCGTTCAGCAGATCGGCCGCGGTCTCCCCGACCGTTGTGCACAGCACCTTGATGATCCAGAAGTAGACGGTGACCTCGGGCACCTTGTTCCGGTGCAGCCGTTGCCGCGCCGGAGCGGCAGGCCCGTCGGCCGCGGGGACCGCGGATCTCTCAGACGTTTCATAGGTCATGGAGAGCGACGGTGGCACCGGACGCCTGAACGCATCCTGACTGCCGTCACCCGTGAGCACTCCGGCTCACCCGCCAGGTCGCTCCCCTTGGGCGATCTCGACGTCGTGGTGGAGGGTGAGCGCTCCGGCCCCCGCCCCGGCGAGCGAGAGGCAGGCGGAGAGCGCGAGGAGCACGCCCGCGGCCACCGCCGCGGGATACCCCCTGCCGCGGACCCCGGGCAGCGGTGGCCGCAGCAGCGCCGCGACCCGCTGCGGCACCGGCCCGGAGGTGGCGGCCGGGGCGACGGTGGGGCGGCGCCGGTCCGCGCGGGCCGCGCGGGTGGCGAGGGCCGCACGGCCGATGGCCCGGGCGGTGAGCTGCCGGTCGCCGATGGCGGCCGCCGCGGCCTCGTCGGCGGCCCGCTCCGCGGCGAGCCGCACGGCGGCGCCGGCCGGGCGCAGCCCGGGGTGGCAGTGCGCGGCGAGCCCGACGGCGGCGAGGTGGTAGTGGTGGCGGGCGCTGAGGTGGGCCCGCTCATGCGCGAACAGCGCCTCGCGCTCGGCCGGGCTCAGGCTGCGGAGCATGGAGGTGGTCACCACGATCCGGCCCGGGCTGCCTGGCAGGGCGTAGGCGTCGGGGTCAGGGCTGTCGATCACGCAGAGGTCGCCGGCCGTGGGCTGGGCGTCTGCCGTCTCCTTGGCCTCGTGGTACTCACCGAGCTGGCGCAGCGCCGAGCGCGGCAGCGCCCAGGCGCATACGGCCAGCGCTCCGGTGGCGGCCGCGGCGAGCGGAAACAGGCCGGGCGCGGCGCCGAGCGGATGGATCAGCTCTCCGAACGAGGCGAACAGCGGGAGGGCCAGCAGACCGTACAGCGTGAGGGTGCCGAGCGCGGCCAGTGAGCACACCGCCAGCACCACCGTGGTCGCGGTCAGGCACCACAGGGCGGCGGCGGGGGTCAGCCGGGCGACGGCGCGCCGGGCAAGGGGCGGCATGGCGAAGGGCACGAGCAGCGGGACCAACGGCGCGACGAGCAGCGGGGCGATCATTGATCACCCCCTTCGAGGAGCTCCCTGAGCAAGCGCTCGTCGTCGTCGCTGAGCTGGTCGACGAAGCGCGCCAGGGCGACCTCGCGCGCTTCGTCGCGGTCGAGCTCCTGGTGCATACGCCGGGCGGTCAGCCCGTGGGAGTCCTGTAGGGGGAAGTAGGCGAAGCCGCGCCCGGACCGCTCCCGGCCGATGACCCCCTTTTCGTACAGCCGCGTAAGGATCGTGGTCACCGTCGTACGGGCCAGGGGGGTCTCCAGGCCTCGCTGCACCTGACCGGGGCTCTGCGGCCCCGAAGCGGCCCAGAGCGCGGCCATCACGGTGGCTTCCAGTTCACCCGCGGGTCTGCGCTCGGGCTGCTTCTCGGCCATCGGCATGCCGTCTCTCCCCTGTTCGTCTACAGTGTCGTAGACCGTCTACTGGATTGTAGTCGTCGCGAGGCCCGAGGGCCCCGCCCCGTTTCCGTGCTGTTCTGTTCCGTACGCCCGCTCTGTTCCGAACACCCGCTCTGTTCCGTACGCCCGCCGAAGGGACCGCGCCCGTGACCCTCGACCTGTCCGCAGGCCCACCCCTCGCGGTGAACATCCTGGACGCCCAGTCCCTGCTGTCCGCATTCGGGGTGCTCGGCATCGCCGTGGTCCTGTTCGCCGAGACCGGGCTGCTGATCGGTTTCTTCCTCCCCGGGGACTCACTGCTCTTCACCGCGGGGCTGCTGTGCACCGCCGGTACGTCGAGCGGGCTCAGGCTCTCGCTGCCCGGGGTCATGGTCGCATCCGCCGCCGGGGCGCTCCTCGGCGCCCAGTGCGGCTATCTGCTCGGCCGGCGAGCGGGCGCCGCGCTGCTGGCCCGGGGCCGCTCGCCCCGGCTGCGGGCCGGCGCCGACCGGGCCGGGGAGCTGCTGGACCACTACGGACACGCGCGGGCGGTGGTGCTGGCCCGGTTCGTGCCGGTGGTGCGCACGGTGCTGAACCCGATGGCGGGGGCGCTCGGCGTGCCGCCGCGCACCTTCGCGGTGTGGCAGACGGCCGGCGGGCTGCTGTGGACCCAGGGGCTGGTGATCGCCGGATTCGCGCTGGGGTCGTCCATCCCGAACGTCGACCGCTATCTGCTGCCGCTCATCGCCCTGATCGTGGTGGTGTCCCTGCTGCCGCTGGCGGCCGAGCTGCTGCGCGCCCGGTCCGTGCGGCGGAAGGAGGCCGGCCGATGATGCTCGCCTACGACGGCTCGGGGATCGACGGCTCCGCGTACACCGCGGTGGTGGAACTGGCGCACCGCACCCCCGGCTGGCTGGACACCGCGATCTCGGTCTGGTCCACCTACGGGCTCGCGCTGTTCCCGGTACTGATGCTGGCGGGCTGGTGGCACGCGCGGCGCAGCGGCCCCGAGGCGGCCGTGCAGGCCCTGGCCGCCCCGGTGCTGGTGCTGCTGGCGTTCGGGGTGAACGACGCGCTGAAGCAGGTGGTGCGCGAGGACCGCCCGTGCCAGACCCTGCACCGCGCCGTCCTCGAAACCTGCCCGGCGCCGGGCGACTGGTCCTTCCCGAGCAACCACGCCGCGCTGGCCGCGGCCGCCGCCGCGGCGCTGTGGTTCGTCTCGGCGCGGCTCGGCGCGGTGGCCACCCTCGCCGCCCTCGCGATGGGGGCATCCCGGGTGTGGGTGGGTGCGCACTATCCGCACGATGTCGCCGCCGGGCTGGTGATCGGTGCGGCGGTGGCCCTGGCCCTGGGCGCCGCCCTGCACCACAGGCCGCACGCCCTGGCCCGGCGCCTGGCGGCCACGCGGCTACGGCCGCTGCTGACCGTGCCGCAGTCCGGTGTCGGCTGGCGGGCGTGAGGGCCCCTGCTGAATCGGTCGCCGACGGCGGGGCTTCAGCGTCGTCGCTGGTCGGCCCGTAGCTCGAAGTCGCCGTAGCTGTTGTCGACCGGGTTGACGGTGACGCCGGGCGCGACGATCTCGTCGATGGCGTCGAGCACGTCGGCCGACAGCGTGACCTCGGCGGCGGGCAGGAACGTCTCCAGCTGCTCCATGGTGCGCGGGCCGATGATCGCCGAGGTGACGCCGGGGTGGTTGATGACGAAGGCGACGGCGAGCTCGATGAGCGTATGGCCGGCCTTCTCGGCCAGGAGCGCGAGTTGTTCAACGGCGTCGAGCTTGCGCTGGTTGGCGGGGGTGGTCATGTCGAAGCGGGCCTGGGGGCGTGCGGCGGAGGCGGGGCCCTCGGTGGCGTTCTTGCGGTAGCGGCCGGAAAGCCAGCCGCCGGAGAGCGGGCTGTAGGTGAGGGTGCCCATGCCGTGGCGGCGCACGGTGGGCAGCACGTCCTCCTCGATGCCGCGGACCAGGATCGAGTACGGCGGCTGCTCGGTCACGAACCGCTCCAGGTGCCGCTCCCGCGAGGTCCACTGGGCCTCGACGATCTGGGAGCCGGAGTAGGACGAAGAGCCGATGTAGCGGACCTTGCCCTGGTGTACGAGGTCGGTGAGGGCGCCGAGGGTCTCGGCGACATCCGTGTCCGGGCTGGGGCGGTGCACCTGGTAGAGGTCGATATGGTCGGTGCCGAGTCGCCGCAGGGAGTTCTCGACCTCACGGATGATCCAACGCCGGCTTCCGCCGCGCTGGTTGGGGTCGCCCTGGCCCATCGGCATGAAGAACTTGGTCGCGAGGAACACGTCCTCGCGGCGTCCCTGCTGCCTGAGTGCCTTGCCGACGATCTCCTCCGAGACGCCGGCGGAGTACACGTCGGCGGTGTCGACGAAGTTGATACCCGCGTCAAGGGCGCGGTGGATGATCCGGATCGAGTCGGCCTCGTCCTCGTTGCCCCAGGGGCCGAACATCATCGCGCCCAGGCAGAGCGGGCTGACCTGGACGCCGGTGCGGCCGAGCGGTCGGTACTTCATGGAACTGTCTCTCCTCGTTCGTACGGTCAGTCGTTCCCCGGCCGGTAGTTCCCCGGCCGGTCGTTCCCCGGCCGGTCGTTCCCCGGCCGGTCGTTCCCGGAGGCGACGACCGCGCCCGTGCTCGTCCAGCTGGCGAGGAGGGCGAGGGCTTCCTGCGCCGGGGAGTCTGGTTCGGGGGTGTAGAAGTTGAGGCGGAGGCCGGGGTCGGACGGCAGCTCCATCGCCTCGTAGGGCAGGGCGAGATCGCCGAGCAGCGGGTGGCGGAGGTTCTTGACGCCGGAGCGGTGGAACTTCACGTCGTGGCGGGCCCACCGGCGGGCGAAGTCGTCGCTCCTGGCGGTCAGTTCACCGATCAGGTCGGTGAGCGCCTTGTCGTGGGGCGTGCGGCCCGTCTCGGTCCGCAGGAAGGCGACCGCGTCGTCGGCCCCCTTGTCCCAGTCGACCCAGAAGTCCTTGCTCGCGGGGTCGAGGAACATGAAGCGTGCGCTGTTGACCGGCCCCCGCTGGGCGAACAGCGGTGAGTCGAAGAGTGGCGCGTACAGCGCCCGCCCCAGCGTGTTCGCGGCCAGGATGTCGAAGCGCGCGTTGCGTACGTACGCCGGTACATCGGCCATCGAGTCAAGGAGACGCAGGATCGTGGGCCGCACCCGGGACGCGGTCACCGTGGGGCGTCGGCCCGACGGTGTCGCCGCGCGGGCCAGGTCGTAGAGGTGAGTCCGCTCGGCCTCGTTGAGCTGTAGGGCGTGCGCGAGCGATTCCAGTACGGAGTCCGAGGCGCCGGAGAGGTTTCCGCGCTCCAGGCGTATGTAGTAGTCGACGCTCATGCCCGCGAGCAGCGCGACCTCCTCGCGGCGCAGGCCCGCTACGCGCCGGTTGCCGCCGTAGACCGGCAGTCCGGCCTGCTCGGGGGTGATCCGGGCACGCCGGGTGCTCAGGAACTCGCGGACCTCGGCGGCCACGCTCTTCTTGTCTCTGCCTCTGTCTCTGTCTGCGTCTGCCATCGTCCAGATCCCTCGACGGTCCTGCCTCGACTTTCACCGTAGGTCCGTCCGCGAGGACCTGCGAGGTACTGCCAGTACCTGGAAGACCAGTGACTCTCACCCCTGTGCCCGCGCGAGTTTCTCTGGGAGAGAACCGAGGAAGCGAAGCGAAGGACACCACCGTGCGCACAGCGCTCACGTACGACGGGACCAGCGGTGACGCTGGAGACACCCCGAAGGAATCCACTCCGCCCACGGCGGAGCGTGCGCCCGGCCCCGCCGCCCCGGCCCGGGCGACGCTGATCCTCACGATCATCTGCGTCAGCTACTTCATGGTCATCCTCGACAACTCGATCGTCTTCACCGGTCTGCCGCAGATCCGCTCCGACATGGGGTTCTCCGAGACGGGCCTGTCCTGGATCACCAACGCCTACGTCCTGGTCTTCGGCGGATTGCTGCTCCTGGGAGCCCGGGCCGGCGACCTGTTCGGACACCGCAGAGTGTTTCTGTTCTCCCTGGTCGTCTTCGCGCTGACCTCGCTTCTTGTCGGCGCCGCACAGACCCAGTGGTGGCTGATCGGTACCCGGGCGCTGCAGGGCGTCGGGGCGGCGGTCCTGGCCCCCTCCGCCCTGTCCCTGCTCACCCGGAGCTTCACCGAGGGCCGTGCCCGTAACCGGGCGATGGCCGCCTACAGCGCGGTCGCCGGGCTCGGCGCGGCTCTCGGCCTGGTCGTGGGTGGCCTGGTCGCCGACCTGATCTCGTGGCGGGCCGGGTTCTTCCTCAACGTCCCGGTCGGTATCGCGATGGTGGTGCCGGCCGTACGGTTCCTGCCGGAGACCGAGCGCCGGGACGGCCGCTTCGACGTCGCCGGGGCACTCCTGGCGACTGCGGGCTCCACCGCCTTGGTCTTCGGCATCGTGGACGCCACCGACATCGGCTGGACCGCTCCGGCCACCCTGATTCCGCTGGTGGCCGGACTGGTGATGCTGGCCCTGTTCGTCCCGGTGGAGCGGCGGGCCGCGCAGCCGATCGTGCCGCTGCGGCTGTTCGCCGGCCGGGAGCGCAGCGGCGCCTACGTCACCCGAATGCTCTACATGGGCGCGATGATGGGGTTCTTCTTCTTCACCGCACAGTTCGTCCAGAGCGTCTACCACTGGACGCCGCTTCAGGCCGGTCTCGCCTTCCTGCCGATGACGCTGGTCAACTTCGTCCTCGCCGTCCAGGTGCCGCGGCTGCTGGAGCGGGCGAGCAGGCCGCAGGTACTCACCACCGGGCTCGCCCTGACCACGGTGGGCATGGCCTGGCTCAGCCGCCTGGACCTGCACACCCCCTACCTGACGGGGGTGGCGCTGCCCATGGTGCTCATCGGCGCCGGCCAGGGCCTGGCGCTGGCCCCGCTGACCTCCAGCGGCGTCGACGGCGTCGACCCCGCGGACGCGGGCGCCGCCTCGGGCCTGGTCAACACCGTGCACCAGATCGGCAGCGCACTCAGCCTGAGCATCCTGACCGCCGCGGCCGCCGCCGTCTCCACCGGCCACGAGGCCGCCGGCATCGCAGCCCGCTCGGGCGCCGCCCTGACCGGCTCCACCGTCCTGCTCGCCCTGGCCCTCACGGCCGTCCTGACCCTCATCGTGCCCTCCCGGGCCACCCACAAATGAAAGGTCCCTGTGATGCAGACCCTCACCCTCAACAACGGCGTCGAGATGCCCGCCCTCGGACTCGGTGTCTTCCAGACCCCGCCGGACGAGACCCGGGCCGCCGTCACGGCCGCGCTCGAACTCGGCTACCGGCACATCGACACCGCCGCCGCGTACGGCAATGAACGCGAGGTCGGCCAGGCCATCCGCGCCTCCGCCGTGCCCCGCGACGACATCTTCGTCGAGACGAAGATCTGGATCAGCGACTACGGCTACGACGAGACCCTGCACGGCTTCGACAAGAGCGCCGCCAAGCTCGGCGTGGACCAGATCGACCTGCTGATCCTGCACCAGGCCCTGCCGTCGGCCTTCGACCGGACCCTCGCGGCCTACCGTGCCCTGGAGCGGCTCCTGGCCGACGGCAAGGTCCGGGCGATCGGCGTCAGCAACTTCATGGTCGACCACCTGACCGCGCTGGTCGACGCCACCTCCGTCGTCCCCGCCGTCAATCAGCTGGAGATCCACCCGTACTTCCAGCAGCGCCCCGTACTCGACTTCGACGCCGAGCACGGCATCCTCAACCAGGCGTGGTCCCCCATCGGCGGCATCACCTTCTACCCGGGCTACGGCGAGGACCGCAGAAGCGTCCTTGAAGACCCGGCCGTCACCGCGATCGCCGAGACGCACGGCAAGAGCCCCGCCCAGGTGCTGCTCCGCTGGGGCATCCAGCAGGGCCGCTCGGTGATCCCCAAGTCGACCAGGCGCCATCGCATCGCCGAGAACATCGACGTCTTCGACTTCGCTCTCACCGCGGACGAGCTGAAGTCCCTCGACGCCCTGGAGACCGGCCTGCGCGGCGGCCCCGAGCCTACGAGCGTCACCCTCGCGGCCTACGGACGCGCCATCCCCGAGGCCTGACATCCCCGAGGCCGCGTCGGCGGGGAGCACAGCCACTTCCCGCCACGTGGAACATGAAGTCCGGTCCACCCCCGCTCGGCGGGGAGCACGCGAGCGCGACGTACCCGGCGTTGCGGGGTGCCGGTCCACCCCCGCGTCGGCGGGGAGCACAGCACTTCACCACCGGCGGGGGGCAGTCGGCCGAGTCCGTGCTCCCCGCCAACGCGGGGGTGGTCCGCAGTGTCGTCAGCCGATGCGTTCCCCTGCCGACCCTGGCAGGTGAGCGCACAACCGCGTGCACAGCCGGTGCACATTCACGCGGGAACACACGGGAAACCGCAGGTAGACGAAGGAAGTCTGTCGGGGCACTCAACGGCCCCGACCAGGGTATTTCCCCAGGTCAGAGCCGTAATGGCGGACGAGTCGGCCTGTACGCCGGGTTCTGTTCCCCAGGGCCCTTACGGCCCCTGGGGCGACGGCCATCCATCTAGGACCGACGTTGCCGCCGGCCTCGTGCGGTCTACCCGCGGACTCGGGCGGGCAGCCCTCGATCGTCCGCGCAGAGCCGCCGGAGGCGGCTCCTCTTGACCTTGCTCCGGGTGGGGTTTACCGAGCCGTCCGAGTCACCTCGGACGCTGGTGGTCTCTTACACCACCGTTTCACCCTTACCGGGAGCCTCGCGGCTCCCGGCGGTCTGTTTTCTGTGGCACTGTCCCGCGGGTCACCCCGGGTGGGCGTTACCCACCACCCTGCCGTATGGAGCCCGGACGTTCCTCGGCGGGGCCCCGAAGGACCCCGACGCGACCGCCCGGCCGGCTCGTCCGCCGTAGTGACCATGGTACCGGGGGTGAGCGGTGGGTTGGACAGCGGCGGGGGTCAGAGGAAGTCGGCGGTCTCCAGGGTGAAGGAGAAGGGCGCGGGAAGGTCGATCGGCTTGCCGAAGGAGACCGTGGCTGCCTCCTGGTATACGGCCTTCTCCGGGTCGCTGAACAACGTCACCGAGCTCTTCTCCCGGTCGACAAGGAGGTAGAGCGGGATGCCGCCGTTCGCGTAGCAGTGGCGCTTGGCCTCCCGGTCGCGGTCCGGCTTGGTCGAGGTGACCTCAACGACCATCGAGACACCCTCGCAGGGCATCCAGGACTCAGCAGGCCGGAAGAGCCGTTGCTCTCGGGGCGCGAATGTCCCGTCGGGGATCACAAAGTTACGCGCACAAAGTCCGCCGCGAGGGACCTTGAGCCCCTTGTTCCCGGAGAACTGCATGCGTGTCGCGGACCGGGCGAAGACCTGCTCGACGATCAGACTGATGTAGTCCTCGTGCTCCCCGTCCGGCGGCGGTGTCACGACGATCTCCCCCTCGATCAGCTCGGCCCGAAAGCCTTCCGGCGTGCTCAGGGCCAAGAAACCCTCCAGCAGGCCTTCCTCCTGCGTGAACGGCTCGTGTGCCATGGCGCTCATGCCACGCCCCTTCCCTGTCTCGCTGCCACCGTAGGTGCCGAGGGGGTCGGCACCGCGCGAAAGAGAGTCTTCCTCACTCGATCGTGGCACAGATGCCCGCGCGCGGGGCAGCGGTCGTCGCGGTGTCGTCAGGCCGTAGGCTGCCACGGGCCCGTTGCCCGGACCCGTGAAGCGAAGGAGAGAAGACCGTGCTCGTGCTGTTGCCGCCGTCGGAGGGAAAGGCCCCGGCGGAGTCGGGGGACCCGCTGGACCTGGGGGCGCTGTCGCTGCCGGGGCTGGGGGAGGCGCGGGCGGCGGTGCTTGATGAGTTGGTGTCGCTGTGCTCGGGCGACGTGGAGAAGGCCGCCGAGGTGCTCGGGCTGAGCAAGGGGCTGCACGGCGAGGTGGCGAAGAACGCGGGGCTGCGGGAGGCCGGGACGCGGCCGGCCGGGGAGATCTATACCGGTGTGCTGTACGACGCGCTCGGTCTCGCGACCCTGCCCGCCGCCGCGCGCCGCCGGGCGGAGCGGTCGCTGCTGGTGTTCTCCGGGTTGTGGGGCGCCGTACGGATCGACGAGCGGATCCCGTCGTACCGCTGCTCGATGGGCGTGAAGCTGCCGGGCCTCGGCGCGCTCGGACCGTTCTGGCGTGCGCCGATGGGCGAGGTACTGCCCGAGGTGGCCGGGGGCGGGGTGGTGTTGGACCTGCGGTCGGCGGCGTACGCCACGGCGTGGAAGCCGAAGGGCGGGGTGGCGGAGCGTACGGCGAGCGTGCGGGTGTTGCAGTCGAAGATCGTGGACGGGGTCGAGAAGCGGTCGGTGGTCAGCCACTTCAACAAGGCGACCAAGGGCCGGTTGGTGCGCGATCTGCTGGTGGCGGGGGCGGAGCCGTGCGGGCCCGAGGAGCTGGTGGAGGTGGTGCGGGGGCTCGGCTACACCGTGGAGGCCGCCGCGCCGGGCAAGCCCGGTCAGGGCTGGGGGGTGGATGTGGTGGTCAGCGAGTTGTAGGGCCCTGGGGTTGGGTGGTGCGCCGTCCGCCGTGGTCTGCGTCGCCGGCGGGCCTCCGCCGTCGCGAACCTCATTGCAGCATGCGCAACGGCCGTTGCGATACGTGTCCCGCGGCGGCAGGATGGCCGGCGTGACTAGCGCTTCCCCCTCCGCCACGCCCTCCGTGCTCGACCTCGCCCCCGTGATCCCCGTCGTCGTCATCGACGACGCGGCCCACGCCGTGCCGATGGCCCGCGCGCTCGCCGCGGGTGGGCTGCCCGCGATCGAGGTGACCCTGCGGACCCCGGCCGCGCTGGACGCCATCCGCGCCATCGCCGAAGAGGTGCCCGAGGCGGTTGTCGGGGTCGGTACGGTGTTGACGCCCGAGCATGTGGAGACGTCCGTCGCGGCCGGGGCGCGGTTCCTGGTCAGCCCGGGCTGGACCGAGCGGCTGTTGGGCGCGATGCGCGCCTCGGGGGTGCCGTTTCTGCCGGGGGTCTCGACCACGTCGGAGGTCGTGGCGCTGCTGGAGCGCGGCGTGACCGAGATGAAGTTCTTCCCGGCGGAGGCGGCCGGGGGGACTGCCTATCTGCGGTCGCTCGCCTCCCCGCTCCCCCAGGCCCGCTTCTGCCCCACGGGCGGTATCGACGCCTCCCGCGCCCCGGGCTATCTCGCCCTCCCCAACGTCGGCTGCGTCGGCGGCACATGGATGCTGCCGTCGGACGTGGTCGCCGCACGCGGCTGGGGGCGGGTGGAGGAACTTGCTCGGGAGGCGGCGGCCCTGCGCCGCTGACGGCCGGCTACCGCAGGTGCGTCGTGTCGTTCAGCAGGCGCAGCGATGCGTTGCCGTCCGCGTAGTACGCCAGCGCCGACAGCGACGCCGCCGAGATCTCCATCCGGAACAGCGACTCCGGCGGTGCGCCCAGCGCCAGCCGGACCAGGGTCTTGATCGGCGTCACATGCGTGACCAGCAGCACCGTACGGCCCGCATGGCGCGCGATGAGCCTGTCGCGGGTGAGCGCGACCCGGCGGGCGACCGCCGCGAAGCTCTCGCCGCCGCCGGTGGGGGCCGCCTTGGAGGAGGCGAGCCAGGCCTGGAGGTCGTCCGGGTGGCGCTCCCGTACCTCCGCGAACGTCAGGCCCTCCCAGGCCCCGAAGTCGGTCTCCCGCAGCCCCTCTTCGATCTGGACGTCGACACCGATGCGGGACGCCACCGCCTCGGCCGTCTCCACGCAGCGCCTGAGCGGCGAGCTGACCACCACCTGGATGGTGCCGCGCGCCGCCAGTGCCGCCGCGGCCAACTCGGCCTGGCGGCGGCCCACGGGTGAGAGCTCCGGGTCGCCGCCGCCGCTGCCGGAGAAGCGCTTCTCGGGGGTCAGGGCGGTCTCGCCGTGCCGGAGCAGGACGAAGGTGGCGGGGGTGCCCAGGTCCGCCGGGACGGCCCAGCCCGGCGGCGCGGCGCCCAAGGCCGCCGTCTCCGCGCGCGTCTCAAGGGCGCCGTCCGCCGACGGCGCCACCCCCGTACTCGGCCGCCACTGCTCACCCCGCGCGCCCGCGTCCATCGCCTCGTTGGCGAGCCGGTCCGCGTGCTTGTTCCGCTCGCGCGGGATCCACTCGTACGAGACCTGCCCGGGCGGGAAGATCTCCCTGGCCTCGGCCGCGAGCGGGCGCATACCGGGGTGCTTGACCTTCCAGCGGCCCGACATCTGCTCGACCACGAGCTTGGAGTCCATCCGGACCTGGACCTGAACCCCGGCCTCCGGGTCGAGGGCGCGCACCGCCCGCAACCCGGCGATCAGGCCCTTGTACTCGGCGACGTTGTTGGTCGCGGTGCCGATGTACTCCGCCGCCTCGGCAAGGGTCTCGCCCGTGTCCGGGTCGAGGACGACCGCGCCGTAGCCGGCCGGCCCCGGGTTGCCCCGGGAGCCGCCGTCCGCCTCGACGACGAAGCGACGGGCCATCGGCCTACAGCCCCGATTCGGGCGTACGGACCAGAATGCGGCGGCAGTTCTCGCACCGCACCACGGTGTCGGGGGCCGCCGCCCGCATCTCGTTGAGCTCGGTGATGGCCAGCTCCTGGCGGCAGCCGTCGCAGCGGCGCTGGTAGAGCCGGGCCGCGCCGACGCCGCCCTGCTGCTCGCGCAGCTTGTCGTAGAGCTTCAGCAGGTCGGCGGGGATCGTCCCGGCGATGACCCCGCGCTCCTTGGTGACGGTCGCCACCTCGGCGTCGATCTCCCCCGCCGCCGCGCCCCGCCGGGCGGTGGCGTCGCCGATCTTGGCCTGCAGCGATTCGACGCGGCCGGTCAGCTCGGTCACCCGCTCCTGCGCGGACTCGCGGCGCTCCATGACCTCCAGGACCACGTCCTCCAGGTCGCTCTGGCGCTTGGCGAGGGAGGCGATCTCGTGCTGCAGGTTCTCCAGGTCCTTGGGGGAGGTCACGGCGCCGGAGTCGAGGCGCTTCTGGTCGCGGGCGGCGCGCTGGCGCACCTGGTCCACGTCCTGCTCCGCCTTCGTCTGCTCGCGGGCGGTGTCGCTCTCCTCGGTCTGGGCCGCCACGAGGAGGTCGCGCAGCTGGGTGAGGTCGGCGGTCAGGGTGTCGAGCTCGGCGTGCTCGGGCAGCGTCCTGCGCTTGTGGGCGAGTTGGGAGAGCCGGACGTCGAGGGCCTGGACCTCGAGGAGGCGGATCTGGTCGGCGTGCGCGGCGTTCAGCGTGGGGCTCCAGGGGTGGTGGTGGGCGGGACGTGAGCGGTGGTGGACGCGTACGCGGCTGGCGCGTGCGCGGTCCAAGGGTCGGTGACCGTACGGGAGATGTGGGTGCGCAGACCCCAGCCGTGGCGGTCGGAGATCTCGTCGAGCTGCGCGGCGGCCTGCTCGACCCACGGCCATTCGGTGGCCCAGTGGGCGGCGTCCAGCAGCGCGAGGCCGTCCCCGCCGCGGGTCATCGCCGCGGCCTGCTGGGCCTCGGAGGCGGGGTGGTGGCGCAGGTCGGCGGTGAGGTACGCGTCGACTCCGGCCGCGCGCACCTCGGCGAACAGGCTGTCGCCGGAGCCGCCGCAGACGGCGACCGTACGGATCAGCCGGTCCGGGTCGCCCGCGACGCGGATGCCCTGGGCGGTGGCGGGCAGCCGGGCCGCGGCGCGCTCGGCGAAGTCCCGCAGCGCGACGGGGTGGTCGAGCTCGCAGACCCGGCCGAGCCCGCGGCGCCCCGCCGGGTCGGTGGGGTCGGGCACCAGCGGGCCGGTGATCCGCAGGTCGAGGGCGCCGGCGAGGGCGTCGGAGACACCCGGGTCGGCGCGGTCGGCGTTGGTGTGCGCGACGTGCAGCGCGATGTCGTTCTTGATCAGGGTGTGCACCACCCGGCCCTTGAAGGTGGAGGCCGCGACCGTGGTCGTACCGCGCAGATAGAGCGGGTGGTGGGTGACGAGCAGATCGGCGCCCAGCTTCACCGCCTCGTCGGCGACTTCCTGGACCGGGTCGACGGCGAACAGAACCCGGCCGACCTCGGCGTCGGGGTCTCCGCACACCGTGCCGACGGCGTCCCACTGCTCCGCCCGCTCGGGCGGCCAGAGTGCGTCGAGTGCGGCGAGGACGTCGATGAGTGCGGGCACGGGGCAAGGCTACCTCCCGGACCACCGGCAAGCCTTGCCCCCGCCTTTACTCACCGCGACGACGTGATCCGGACTCGCGCACAGCACAGCCCGGTGCGACTTCTCAGGCGAATCGGGCAACAGACACACTTACGTGTGAAGCAAGCTGATTTCGGCGTTCGGCAGGGAGTGCGAAAACTACGTTGAGTGGCCGGAGGTGACTGAACGATGACTGCCTGTGCCTTCGATGCCGCGCTCGCCGCAGGCGCCACCGGTGCCCAGGGCACCGCACACCGGCGCCGAGCGGCGTTCACGATCGCCGCGGACGGTTCGTACGGCGCCCGGCTCGCGCTCAGCGGCGAGGCCGGGTGCTGGTTCCCCGAGCGCTGGACGCTCGACGGACCCGAGCCGTACGCCGTGCCGCTGCCCGCGGCCCAGCCCGAGGAGCCGGACAGCGAGGTGCTGCCCCTGGCCGACGGGCAGGTGCTCATCCGCCGCCGGGTGGCCGGCCGCCACGCCCTCTCCCTGCTGTACCCGGCCGGCCCCGGCACCGGCGAACGGCCGCTGGGCGCCATCGAATGCGCCGAACTGTCGCTGCTGCCACCCGCCCCCGGCGGCTCCTTCGCCTTCGCGCTCGGCCACGGCGAGCGGTCGACCTCGGTGTGGCTGGTGCACGGCGGCGGCTTCGGACCGCAGCACCTGGCCGAGCTGCCCGGCCGCTGCACGGGCGGCGTCTGGCTGGACCGTACGGGCCGGCTGCTCGCCCTCGACCGGCGGCTCGACGGCCGCACCAAGACCGTCGTCGTCGACCTGCGGCGCGGCGGCGAGACCAGCCCGCTGCTGCAGATCACCGACGACAGCGACGACCGGCTGCTGCTGGCCGACCCGGACAGCGGCCTGCTGCTCGTACGGTCCGACGCGCCCGGGGACGAGCGGCTGGGGTGGGGGGTGCTGGGCAGCGCCCGCCCCGTCAGGTTCCCCGACTGTCTACGGCCCGCCCAGGTCGAGGCGGTGCCCTTCGCGGTGCAGCCCGGACAGGTCCTGACGCCGGAGGCGTGCGCGGTGGCCTTCCGTGTCTTCCGTGTCGACAGCCCGGCCGAGCGGCCGTGGGTCGGCCTCTGGCGGCCGTCCGAGCGGCGGTTGCAGCAACTCCCGGCGCCGGAGGGCTGGCTGGCGGGTGCGGGCCTGTGGACCCGCGACGGCGAGCTGCGGCTGCCGTACGCGACGGGGCAGGTGCCGTGCGGGCTGGCGCGGTTGCGGATGCCCGAGCCGCCGGAGCCGCCCCGGATGGCGCGGGTCGCACGGGTCACCCGGGTGGACCGCGTGGTGGGGGCCCTGGATCTGCCGCGGCCGATGGGGCTGGTGGGGCCGGGGCGGCGGCCGTCGGCGGCGGCGGCGTCACCCTCTCCGTCGTCCTCTCCGTCGTCCTCTCCGTCGTCCTCACCGTCGTCCTCGCCGTCGTCGCCGTCCCTGTCGGCAGGGGCCGCGGTCGCGTCGTGGACCCGGGTCGGGGCGGCGGCCCCCGCGACCCCCGTGGCCCCCGCCGGTAAGACCGGGGTCGAGCCGTGGGCCGGTACGGGGTCATGGGCCGGGGTCGAGCAGGAGACCGGCCCGGAGGCGGAGCCGGGCGCCGAGGCGGGGCCCGGACCCGAGACCGCGCGGGAACCCCGGCGCGGCGGCGGACCGGGCTCCGGGCCGCCGTCCGGTGCGGAGCGCGGGAGGGAGCGCGTACGGCAGCGGGAGCACGTACGGGTGCCGGAGCAGGGACTCGTACGGGAGCAGGGGGACAGCGTCTTGCGGGAGCGCGAGCAGGGGTCTGAGCGCCTACCCGAGCGCCTGCCCGCCCACCGGCTCAGACCCGAACTCATGCCCGGCCCCGGCCCCGGCCCCGAAACTGCCGCTGGGCCGGAGTCCGGTATCGCCGCGCGGCCCGTACCGCTGCAGCAGGCCCCACTGGCCCGCCGTGACCAGCTCCATCCGTCCCATCCGTCCCATCAGCCCCGCCCGCCCCGTCCACCCCGTTGGGTCCGAGATCGACGCTCTGGTTAGAATTCTGCGGGGGGCCAGGCAGCCGCGTTCCGTTCACCCGCGGGGCGTCGGGTGACACATGCTGACGTTTCTTGACCCTCGTCGTGACGTCGTGGCGAGTTGATTTCGTGGCCGGCCTCCCGTGACCGTACGCAGCGATCTGACGGGGTGACTTCCCAGATGTCCCAAGCCCGCACGAACACGACCGAGTCGCGTCCGCAGGAGGCGGCCGCCGCAGCGGGGGCCGACGACTCCATCCACGGCAAGCACAGGGGCCAGGCCGCGTCCGAAGACGCCCAGACCTCGCCCCACGGCCGCCACCGCCGCCCGGGCGAGGGTGCGAACGCGTCCTGAAAATCCGGTCGATCTCGCACGCCACGGGGCCAGGACCCCGCCGGGGTCCTGGCCCGCGTCGGACGTGGTCCGCCCTGACGCGATGACAGACCCCAGGTCCGGCTCGGAGCCTTGATCGGGCTCAGCCCGTAAAACCGAGCCGCACCATAGCGATATCGGATCGCGTCAGGTGGTCGCCCGCTGGCACGCTGCCCCCATGGATCACGCAGAAGTACTGCTCATCGGAGGACGAGCCGGTGTCGGCAAGACGACGGTGGGGTGGGAGGTTTCGGCGCTGCTGCGCTCCGAGGAGGTCGCTCACGCGATCATCGATGGTGACTTCATGGGGCAGGTGCATCCGGCTCCAGAGGGAGACCCTCACCGCGCGGAGATCACCGAAACCAATCTGACTGCCGTGTGGGCGAACTTCGCCCAGCGTGGCTATCGACGCCTGGTCTATACGAACACCATGAGTGTGCTGCCGGAGGCGGCGGGCATGTTCGAGCGTGCCATGGGGGCCGGAGCGGGGATCATACGAGTCCTGCTCACCGCCTCCGACGCCACCGCCCGCGAGCGGCTGGTGGGCCGAGAACTCGGCTCAGAGCTGGAGAAGGAACTGGAAGGAAGTGTCCGCAAGGCACGAATCCTGGACCAGCGGGCCCCCGCGGAGACCGTGCGAGTGGCGACGGACGGACGGTTCGTCGTTGACATCGCGCGGGAGGTGGTGGCCGCCACCGGTTGGGCCGGGCCTCGCTTCGCCCGCAGATCATGATCGTGTTGATGGGCTGGTCCGCGGACGACGCATCAGCGCAGCCGCCCGGATCTGCTCATCTTGGCGAGGCGTACCGGGCCGGCGTCGTGAGCATGAACCTCCGTCTTGGCGGGCCGGAATGCGGCGGCCACTCGGTCCTTCCTAACCCCGCTTGAGCCCCAGCACCTCCACCGCCGCGAAGGTCTCCTCGCGGGGCCGTTCGGCGAAGTACGGCGTGAGCACTCCGTCCAGCTCCTCGAAGGTGAATGCCTCCTTCGCCGTGTCCAGCTTCGCGGCCACCTTCGGCCGCTCCAGGACGGCGACCATCCCGCCGTGGACGACGAAGACCTGTCCGCTCACGCCCGCCGCCTCCGGGGCCGCCAGATAGCCGACGAGCGGGGCGACATGTTCGGGTGCGAGCGCGTCGAGGGTGCCGTCGTCGGGGGGTTCGAGGCCGGCGAAGACGTCTTCGGTCATCCGAGTGCGGGCGCGGGGGCAGATGGCGTTGGCCGTGACGCCGTATTTGGCCAGCGCGCCCGCCGTGGAGGTGGTGAGCCCGACGATGCCGCCTTTGGCCGCGGCGTAGTTCGGCTGGCCCGGGGAGCCGGCGAGGAACGCTTCGGACGAGGTGTTCACGATCCGGCCGCCGACCGGGCCGCCGTCCGCCGCCTTGGAGCGCTCCCGCCAGTGGGCGGCGGCGAAGCGGGTGGTGTTGAAGTGGCCCTTGAGGTGGACGCGGATGACAGAGTCCCACTCGTCCTCGGTCATCGAGAAGACCATCCGGTCCCGCAGGATGCCCGCGTTGTTGACCAGGATGTCGAGCGCGCCGTAGGTGTCGACCGCGAGCCGCACCAGCTCGGCCGCCTGCTCGAAGTCGGCCACGTCCCCGACGTGGGCCGTGGCGTGCCCGCCGGCCTCCCGGATCTCCTGCGCGACCGCCTCGGCGGGGGCGGCCGACGCCTCGCCCGAGCCGTCGCGTCCGGGCCGGCCGAAGTCGTTGACGACGACGCTCGCGCCCAGGCGCGCCAGTTCCAGCGCCTCGGCGCGGCCGAGGCCCCGCCCGGCGCCCGTGACGATCGCGGTCTTCCCCGCCAGCGGCATGCGCGGCATGAACGTCCTCCGTGTCGTCTATGTCGTCCGTGTCGTTCTCGTCGTCCGTGTCGTTCAGACCTGGATGCAGGTGCGCAGCGCCTCGCCCGACCGCATCTGGTCCAGCGCGTCGTTGATCTCGGTGAGCCGTACGCGGTGGGTGATCAGCCCTTCGAGGTCGATCCGGCCCGCCCGCCACAGCGCGACGGCCCGCCGGTACGAGCGGAGCACATCGCCGCCGCCGTACAGCGAGGGCAGGATCCGCTTCTCGTCGAAGAACAGCTCGAACATGCTGAGCTGCAGGAAGTCGTCCACCGCCCCCGCCCCGACCACGCACAGCGTGCCGCCGCGCCGCGTCGCCTCGTAGGCCGTACGGGCGGTGGCGGACCTGCCGACGACCTCGAAGACGTAGTCGAAGCCCTCGCCCGAGGTGACTCGGCTCTTGGCGTCGTCCAGGCCCTCGGGCGCGACCGCTTCCGTGGCGCCGAAGCGCAGCGCCGCCGTACGCCGCGAGTCGACCGGGTCGACGGCGACGATCTGTGCGGCGCCCGCCGCCCGGGCGCCCTGGATCGCGCTGATGCCCACGCCGCCGCAGCCGATGACCGCGACCGAGGAACCCGCCTCGACCTCGGCCGTGTTGAGGGCCGCGCCGAGCCCCGTGGTCACGCCGCAGCCGATGAGGGCCGCGATGTCGTACGGCACATCGTCCGGGATCGGCACGGCGCACGGCGCGGGCAGCACGACCTCCTCGGCGAAGGTGCCGGTGCCCGCGAAGCCGAAGATGTCCTCCGGGGTGCCGCCGGGGCGCTTGAAGTTGGGGGTGCCGGCGTTCATGAACCCGGTCAGGCACAGATGGGACTGGCCGCGCTCGCAGGCGGGACACGTGCCGCAGGCGGGCAGCCAGCACACCAGCGCCCGGTCGCCCGCGCTCAGACCGGTCACCCCCTCCCCCACCTCGACGATCTCGCCCGCGCCCTCGTGCCCGGGGACGAAGGGCCCGGGCTGGGGCAGTACGCCGCTCATGGCGGACAGGTCGGAGTGGCACAGCCCGGTGGCCTTGACGCGCAGCCTGACCTTGCCCGGGCCGAAGCCCACCGCCTCCATGTCGTCGAGGACTTCGAGCTTGTCCTGCCCTATCTCGTGCAGTACGGCTGCGCGCACAGCGGCTCCTCTCGTCCGTGCGAGATCAGTACGTGCGGGGTGTCTGCTTCGTCAGTCGTGCTCGACGACCGTGTCGGTGAGGACCGGCGCGTCGTCCCGTTCCACGGCCGTGGCCAGCAGCCGAACAGAGGCGGAGGCTGACTCTGAGTCCCGCCACATCCGGATGCGCAGCGTCTCGCCGGGGAAGACGATCCCCGCGAAGCGCGTGGCGTACGAGCGGACGCGGGCGACGTCCCCGCCCAGGGCGGTGTCCACGACGGTCTTGAGCGCGATCCCGTACGAGCACAGGCCGTGCAGGATCGGCCGGTCGAAGCCCGCGACCTTGGCGAACTCGGGGTCGGCGTGGAGCGGGTTCCAGTCCCCGGAGAGGCGGTAGAGCAGCGCCTGGTCCCCGCGGATCACGCGGTCGACGGTCAGGTCGGGCTCGCGGGCGGGGGGCTCGAGCCGGTCGGCGGGCCCGCGGTCGCCGCCGAAACCGCCCTCTCCGCGTACGAAGATCCGGGTGTCGCAGGTCCACAGCGGCCCGTCCGCGTCGGCGACATCGCTGCGCAGCACGATCACCGCGGCCTTGCCCTTGTCGTAGACGGCGGCGACCTTGGACGTCTGGGTGGCGTCCCCGGCGAGCGGGATGGCCCGGTGCAGCTGGATGGTCTGGCCGCCGTGCAGAACAGCGGCGAGATCGACGTCGATACCGGGGGCGCCCATACCGCCGGCCACCGCCATGCCGCCGCCCGCGACCGTGGCGAAGCTGGGGAGGACGTGCAGCTTGCTCTCGAGGGTGTAGCGGAGCTCGTCGGGGTCGGTGGCCGGGACGCCCGCCCCCACGCCGAGGTGGTAGAGCTGGATGTCCTTGTGGCCCCAGGTGAGGGCCGCCGTCCTGGGTTCGGCCGAGACGGCCTTGGCGACATCGATGGGCATTGCTGAGAGCACTCCTCACCACGGTGGGGAAGACCCCGGCCCGCCCGTCCGCACCGTCGGCCGCGCCGGGGTCGTCACTGGTCGGCCGCTGCGGATTCCGCGTACGGGCGCATACGACAGCCCGCGCGGCGGAGTCGCGTATCGATACTGGAACGCGTTCTAGCCGATGGCCCATGTATAGCCGAATCCCCCTGCACTGGGAAGACCGCTGACGGTATGTCAGATCTCCCCCGCGACCGCCCGGGACAAATGTCACCGGCCCAGTCATGACAACCACATCTGCCCAGCTCACCGGCGACTTCCGTACCCTCGGACCATGTCTGCCAGAACGTCGAACGCCGAAGGTGCCTCGGATGCGGAGGATGCCTCGGACGCTGAGGCCACTTCGGACGCTGACGCCGCCTCGGACGCTGAGGCCGCCTCGGACTTCGAGCGCCGCAAGCCGCCCGGCCCGCGCGCCTTCCTGCCCTGGCTCTTCATGCTCACCGGAGATGTCCAGGACCTCATCCGGGGGAAGACCCCGCTGCCATGGCTCGGCGCCCTTGGGGTGGCCGCCTTCTGCGCGCTGTACGCCACCACGGTCCATGCGGGCCTGGACAAGCGGCGCCGCCCCACCCGGCGCTGCCTCGTCCCCCTCGCCGGGCTGGCCGCCCTCACCTACGCCCTGTCCATCGGCTACGCCGGCAACTGGCTGCTCTGCTTCCCGCTGCTGTCGCTGGCCACCGGCATCGTGGTCCGCCGCCGCCAGCTGGGTCCGCTGCTGCTGACGTACTCGGCCTCCGCCGGGATCATCTCCGGCTGGCGCGGCGGCGCGGACGACGCGCTGATCGTCGGCTACGGAACGGTGATGTCGGGCCTGGTGACGGCGGCGATCCTGTCGCTCTTCGACACCGTCGCCGAACTCCGCGCGACCCGCCAGGAGCTGGCCCGCACCGCCGTCGAGAAGGAGCGGCTGCGCTTCTCCCGCGATCTGCACGATCTGCTGGGCCACACCATGTCGGTCGTGGTGGTCAAGGCCGAGGCCGTACGCCGCCTCGCCCCGCGCGACCTGGACGCCGCGCTGGGCCAGGCCGCCGACATCGAGGCCGTCGGCCGCCAGGCCCTCACCGAGATCCGGGAGGCCGTCACCGGCTACCGCGAGGGCAGCCTGGCGACGGAGCTGGACCGGGCCCGCTCGCTGCTCGACGCCTCGGGCATCGACGCCGTCGTCCGCCGGTCGGGGCCGCCGCTGCCCCCGCAGACCGAGGCGCTGCTTGGCTGGGTGGTACGCGAGGGGGTCACCAATGTGGTCCGGCACAGCGGGGCCGGCCGGTGCGAGATCGAGGTCCGTCGGGAGGCCGATCAGGTGCGTCTGGAGATCGTCGACGACGGGAACGGCGTAGGCTCCCGTTCCGCCGGTGAGGCCGCCGGTAAGTCCGCTGGTAAGGCCGTCCCCGGCGGACGGGGAGGTACGGGGCTCAAGGGCCTGGCCGAGCGGCTGGCCGCGGCGGGCGGCTCGCTGGAGACCGGCCCGGCCGGGCGCCGTGGCTTCCGGCTCGCGGCGGCACTGCCGGTGGATGGCAACAACGGTGACGACGGCGACGACGACAACGACGGCGAAAACGGGGAAGACAGGAAAGGCGAGGGCAAGGATCCGATGGGCGTCAAGGGGGTCCGTACGGCGTGATCAAGCTACTGCTCGCCGAGGACCAGGGCATGATGCGGGGCGCGCTGGCCCTGCTGCTCGGCCTGGAGCCGGACTTCGAGATCGTCGCGCAGGTCGGCGAGGGCGACAAGATCGTGCCCCGCGCGCTCGAGACGCGGCCGGACGTGGCTCTCCTCGACATCGAACTGCCGGGCCTCAGTGGTCTGGACGCCGCCGCCGCGCTGCGCCAGGAGCTCCCCGGCTGCCATGTGCTGATCCTGACCACCTTCGGCCGCCCCGGCTATCTGCGCCGCGCGATGGAGGCGGGGGCCTCCGGGTTCCTGGTCAAGGACGGCCCGGTCGAGGAGCTGGCCGTCGCGGTCCGCCGGGTGCTCGCGGGCGAGCGGGTCATCGACCCGGGCCTGGCCGCGGCCGCGCTGAGCGCGGGACCCAACCCGCTGACGCCGCGCGAACGGGATGTGCTGACGGCGGCGGTGGACGGGGCGACCGTCGCCGACATCGCCGCCAAGGTCCATCTGTCCCCCGCCACCGTCCGCAACTACCTGTCCTCGGCCATCGGCAAGACCCAGACCCGCAACCGCATGGAGGCGGTGCGGGCCGCGCGCCAGAACGGCTGGCTGTGACGGCGGGCTGTAACGGCCGACGGGCCCGCGGGGCACCCCATGATCGCCCCGGGGCCCGCCCGCCCCGTCACCTCAGAACGGTGATCTTCACGGGCGTCTCCCAGCCCGTCTTCGTCACCGCCGTCAGCTGCTCCTTCGTCAGCGCCGCCGACCGCTTCTTCTCCAGCTGCTTCTTCTGGAACGCCGGGTTCTTCTCCACGTCCTCCAGCCGCACGGCGGGCCCCATCCGCGTCCGCTTGCCCGCGCGGTCGTAGAGGTCGATGAAGTGGTCCGGCACCCCGGCGGCCGGGCGCTCGCTCACGATCCAGCGGACGTCGGTGCCCTTCACCGAAACCACCTTCGGCTCGTCAATCGAACCGCCCTTCCAGTGGACCACCACGCGCTCCACGTTCGGCGACAGCCATGCCAGGCCCACCGGGGCGGCCTCGGCGCCCTGGTGCTGGTACGAGCCGCCCAGCAGCGTCTCCCCCTTGCCGGGCTTCGGCGACACCCAGTCCGCCATCGTCCGCGGCTTCCCCTTGCCCTCGGTCACCCGGGTGGAGAACCAGGTCACACCGATACGCAGGGTCTTCGGGTACTTCCCCTCCCACTTGCCGTCCAGGATCGGGTAGGCGTCCCCCCGGCTCATCGCCAGGTCGTACTGGCGGTGCGCCTCCTCCTTCGTCCGCGCGGGCCCGTAGACGGTGACCGAGACCTGCCACCGCTCCCCGTCGACCGTCCCCTTGCCGACCACGGTCGTGACCGGCTGAAGCGCGCCCGGCGCCGACGCGGCGGCCGTCGCCGTCCCTCCCTGGCCGGAGTCGCCGAACTGCCCGAGGCCCACCCCTCCGGCCACCAGCACCGCCGTGACCGCCAGGGCGGTGGCCCCCACCCGGCGGCGTGTCCTGCGCCGACGGCCGGCGCGGACCACGTCCGGGTAGGGCGCGGGGCCGATGGTCACCTCGTCCGCGATCGTGCCCAGCCGATCCGTCAGTTCACCTGCTTCCCGCTCCGGATCCCCCGCGTACTCGGGCTCCGCGTACCACGACTCCTTGTTCATCGCACCTCCCCGTGACCCGCGGTCACGTCTTCGCGCGCCAGCGCGGCCCGCAGCTTCGCCAGCCCCTTCGCCGCCTGACTCTTGACCGTTCCGACCGAGCAGCCCATGGCGACCGCCACCTGTGACTCGCTGAGGTCCTCCCAGTACCGCAGCACCACGGCCTGACGCTGCCGGGGCGGGAGCCCGGCCAGGGCGTGGCGCAGCATCTCCCGGTCGTCGGCCAGGGTGATCCGGTCCCGGTCGGGCGTCTGCCAACCGTCGGCGTCGCCCGGGGAGAGGGTCAGGAGCTCCTTCAGCTTTCTGCGGTGCCGCCGCGCGTGCTCGTTGACGAGGACGCGGCGTACGTAGGCGTCCGGTTCGTCCGCGGCGCGGACCCGTCGCCATGCGACATAGACCCGGACCAGGGCCGACTGGACCAGGTCCTCCGCCGTGTGCTGCTCACCGCAGAGCAGATACGCGGTGCGCACCAGCCGCGGCCATCGCGTGGTGACGAACTCCCGGAACTCCTCGTCCCGGTTCGCCGTCGTGTCCCCCATGGGCACCTCCTCGACCTACGGAGTCCACGGAGGCGGCGAACCGTTGCCCGGCCGCGGAAGAATTCTCAGGCGCGGCGGCGTGGGAGGGCCACGGCCATCAGGACCACGGCGGCCGCGATGATGCCCGAGGCGACGGTGAACGCGTGACTGTACCCGGCCGCCAGCGCCACCGGGCCCGGCCCGTCCCCGTCCCCGCCGCCACTGCCGCTGCCGCTGCCGCCCTCGGTGGCGGAGATGCGCTCGGCGGCGACCGTGGTCAGCACGGTCAGGCCGAGCGCACCGCCGATCTGGCGGCTGGTGTTGACCAGGCCCGCCACCAGCCCGGCCTCGGACGGCTCGGCGCCCGAGGTGGCGGCCGTGGCCAGCGGGGTCATCATCAGGCCGGAGCCCAGCGACATGACGATCGCGGGGCCCAGGACCGTACCGGCGAAGGTGCCGTCGGCGTCCATCCGGCTCTGCCAGGCGTAGCCGACGACGGCCAGGATTCCGCCGGTCATCGCCAGCGCCTTGCCGCTGAACACCGCCATCAGCCGGGGCGCGAGCTTGGAGCCGAGGACGATGGACAGGGTGTGCGGGAGGAAGGCGAGTCCGGCCTCGATGGGGCTGAAGTGCAGCACGTTCTGCAGGTAAAGGGACATGAAGTACCACATCGCGAACATGCCGCCGCCGCACACCAGCATCACCGCGTTCGCCGCCCAGACCGTTCTGATCCGGAACAGCCCGAGCGGCATCAGCGGGGCCCGGGTGCGCGCCTCGACGGCGACGAAGACGCCGAGCAGCGCCAGGCCGCCGAGCAGCGGTACGAGCGAGGCGGCGGCGGCCCAGCCGTGTCGCTCGGTCTGCACGATGCCGTACGCGAGCGACGAGACCCCCGCCGTGACGAGGACCGCGCCCGGTACGTCGAGCCGGCGCCCGGCCACCGCCCGGCTCTCAATCAGCCACACCGCCGCGGCGACCAGCACCAGCGCGCCCACGGGCACATTGACCAGCAGCACCCAGCGCCAGGAGAGATAGTCGGTGAGCAGCCCGCCGACCAGTCCGCCCGCGGCGCCGCCGCCCGCGCCGACCGCGGTCCAGGTGCCGATGGCCCGGGTGCGGGCCGCGCCGCCCGGGAAGGCGGTGGTGAGGATGGTGAGGGTGGCCGGGGAGAGCACGGCCGCGCCCAGGCCCTGGGCGGCCCGGGCGGCGACCAGCTGCCAGGGCTCCCGGGCGAGTCCGCCCGCCAGGCTGGCGACGGTGAACAGGCCGAGGCCGACGAGGAAGGCGCGCTTGCGCCCGAAGAGATCGGCGACCCGTCCGCCGAGCAGCAGGAATCCGGCGAAGGTGAGCGCGTAGGCGTTGACCACCCACTGCAGGGCGGTCTCGCCGAGCCCGAGGTCCGTACGCATCGACGGCAGCGCGACATTGACCACGGACACATCGAGGACGACGAGGAACTGGCCCGCGCACGCGGCCAGGAGCACCGCCCAGGCCGGAGGGGTGACGCGTGCCGCGGCGGACGAGTGACCTGTGGTGGAGGGGGTGTGGGCGGGCATGGCCGTGATGCTGGCACCGAGCCATGCACAGTGCATCGTATTTTTGTCGTACCTATGCAGGTCGTTGGGCGTAGGGCTCGCACGGCAGGCGTATATGCACGGGCACAAGCCGGGGCACGCGCCTGCTTACGCCGGGTCGCGCGGCAGCCCCAGCATCCGCTCCGCGACGACGTTCAGCTGCACCTGCGTCGTACCACCCGCGATGGTCAGACAGCGGGACATCAGAAAGCCGTGCAGCGCCCGCTCCCCCACGCCCTCGCGCACCGCGCCCGCCGGGCCCAGCAGCTCCAGGGCCAGCTCGGCGACCTTCTGCTGGTGCGCGGTCTGGATGAGCTTGCGGACGCTCGCGCCGGCCCCCGGCTCCACGCCGGACACCTGCCGCAAGGTGGTGCGCAGCCCCAGGCAGGCCAGTGCGTGGGCCTCGGCCATCAGCGCCCCGACCCGCTCCCGTAGCCAGCCGTTGGCGCCGGACTCGTCGTTGTCGTTGTCGGTGTCGGCCGTGCGCGCGATCAGGGCCTCCAGGCCGGTGTCGAAGGTCAGCTGGTCGGCCATGTGGACGCGTTCGTTGCCGAGCGTGTTGCGGGCCACCGCCCAGCCGCCGTCCACCTCGCCCACCACCGCGTCGTGCGGCAGCAGGACATCGTCCAGATAGACCTCGTTGAACAGCGCCTCCCCGGTGATCTCCCGCAGCGGACGGATATCGATCCCGGCGGTCCGCTCCATGTCGACGAGGAAGTAGGTGAGCCCCTTGTGCTTGGGCGCCCGGGGGTTCGTACGGGCCAGCAGGATGCCGTGGTGCGCCCGCCGCGCCCCCGACGTCCACACCTTCTGCCCGCTGACCCGCCACCCCTCCTCGGTCCGCTCGGCCTTCGTGCGCAGCGCCGCCAGGTCGGACCCCGCCTCCGGCTCGGAGAACAGCTGACACCAGCGCAGTTCGCCGCGGAGCGTCGGCAGCAGATAGCGCTCCCGCTGCTCCGGCGTTGCGTACGCGATGAGCGAGGGCACCACCCAGGTGGCGACCCCCAGGTCGCTGAGGCCCACCCCCGCGTCGGCCAGCTCCCGCTGCACCGCGAGCTGTTGTACGGGGCCGGCGCCGAGCCCGTACGGGGGCGGCAGATGCGGGGCGGCGTGGCCGGTGGGCGCGAGGGCGCGGCGGGCGGCGGCGGGGTCAAGACCGCGCGCCGCCTCGACCGCGGCGCGCGCCCGCGTCCGGTACCGCTCGTACTCCCTGCGGACCTCCCCCTCGGCCGGAAGCTCCAGCCGCAGCTCACGCCGCGCACCGGCGGCGGCGAGCCGGGCGGCCCGCAGCCGGTGCGCGC
>NZ_JBSFMM010000029.1:0-64691 GCF_053599555.1 Streptomyces sp. NPDC000941 | reverse complement strand
CTCAAGATCGAGTGGCCCTGGGAGAACGACAGCCTCGTCGACCAGCGCAGCGCCACCCGCCCCGCCACCTTCGTCAACCCCGTCGGCTGACCAGCTCGAGAGCCGTGCCACGAAAGTCCTCTACCTCGGTGCGTCACACCAGGGCAGCGGACTTCGGCGCGCTTCACGACCCGCGCCCTTAAGAGGGCAGCAGTTGCCATCCGCGACGCCGCAGACCGGGAAAGCCCCATGGCGACAAGGGTTACGACGACGACCACCTGCGCCGCATCCTCGCGGGCGGCGGGCTGGACGGCTGGTTACGTGGCCGCGGCATTGCCCACCGCATCGCCAGCAAGGGCATCGAACCCTCCGGCATCGAACCCTCCGGCATCGAACCCTCGCGCCGACTGGGCCGCCACCACTGGGTCAGCCACCCTCTGCCTGCCTCACCAGGTCCAGCAGGAAGAGGACGCTCGACGCGGCGACATCGTCGGGGTCGAGGCGCAAGACCTCCTCCACGCTGGGCCGAAGTTCCTGCCACTTGAGGTACTGGACGACTGCCATTGCCGCTGAACGGACCCTTGGACGTGGGTCTCGAACGGCACCCTCGATCATCTCGACGACTCGTGTGTCCGGATCCCGAGGGCCGGTCACGGCGAGCCGCCGTAGCTCCTGCTTCGCCTGCGCCTCGCCAAGCGCATGCAGGTGCTTGAGCGCGGACAGAACGTCGGCACAGGTCCCACACTCCCAAGCCGCGCGGATCACAGCCTCCGTCGTATCAATCGAGTCACCCTGAAGTTCGACATGGCTCACTGCGATGATCGTGTCCAGGGTCAGCCGCACGACCGTGTGATCGAGGGTCTGCCACTCACGCAGGGCACGGTCGCCATCCTCGTACGCCTCCGGCAGCGGCATCGGCCGCCATCCTTGGCCAACGGCGAACATGGCGAAGGGGTGGTTGGCCGCGACGTGACACCATCCCCCGTCCGCGTCCCATTCGACCTCGCCGTCTTCGTCGAGCGGAGCCACAAAGGCCAGGCGTCGGGTCGGCATGGCGGGACACTACAGGTGCGGCCGCCTCAAGCCGCGATGTCGAACGCGTCGCGGTGCGGGGTGAGTTCGAACCACAGGAGCTTTCCGCTGATGCCGAAGAGGTCGTCGGCGAGTGGGTAGCCGCCCCAGTTGTCCGCGCAGAGCCTGACGATGAGCAGGCCACGGCCGTGGGTGTCGTCGACCTTGGCGGCGGCTTCGGTGAGGGCGGTGAAGCGGTCGAGCCGACCGGGCGGGGTGTCGAAGGGCGCCGGGATGAGCGGGTTGGTGTCCCAGATGCTGACCCGGAGGCGGTTCTCGCAGAGATGGCGCAGGCGGAGTTGGGCGGGGCCGTCGGAGTGGCAGAGTGCGTTGCTCACCATCTCGCTGGTGAGCAGTTCGGCGGTCTCGGTCAGCTCGGCCATGCCGTGGCCGGACAGGACCGCCCGGAGCGTGACCCGTGCGATCCGGGCGGCCCTCGGGTCGTTGGGGAGACGGAGGGTGTACGTCCAGGGCTGGTCGGCGTCGTCTGATGGCCCGGGGTCGGAGTCGTGCGGCGATACGGTGGCCATGCGTGTCTCTCCCTCGGTCGGGTGGAGTTGAGTGGCTTGGCTCACACGGTAGAGCAGCGAGTGGTAGACCTGCTACGAAATCGGCAGCAGCGCTGCCAAATGACTTCGTGTGGGTGACAAGGGAGAGCCGATGCCGCCGAGTAGTACCCCGACGTTGATGCAACGCCGCCTTGGCACGGAGCTGCGGAAGCTTCGTGAACGAGCGGGCTTGTCCTCAACCGCTGCCGCCGCGCGGCACGGGATCATTCAGGCTCGTCTGAGCAGCATCGAGGCCGGTCGGTATCCGGTGAGCGCGGATCGTGTGCGGCTCTTTGCGCGCAACTACAGCTGCGCGGAGGACGGCCTGGTGGACGCGATGGCTGAGATGACAGGCGGGCGCACACGAGGCTGGTGGGACGACTACCGGGAGCATCTACCAGCCAGCTTCGCCGATCTCGCGGAGCTGGAGCACCACGCCCAGGAGATCCGTGTCGCGCTGGTCATGCACATCCCGGCGCTACTGCAGACCGTCGATCACGCGCGTGCGCTGATGCGAGAGGTGGTGCCACCACTGCGGGCATACGAGGTGGAGCACCGGCTGTCCCACCGGATGAAGAGGCAGGCGATCCTCTACGGTGACCGCCCGGTCCCGTACTCCGCAGTCATCCATGAGGCCGCGCTGCGCATGGAGTTCGGCGGTCTGGACACCGTCCGGGCACAGCTCCAGCACCTCGTCGAGATGAGCGAGATGGACAACGTCACGGTCCGGGTCATCCCGTTCAGCGGCGGCAGGACCTTCCCTGGGACGGGTCAGGCATTCGATTATGTTCGCGGCGCCGTACCGCAGCTCGACACGGTGCAGCTCGACGCCGCTCATGGATGCCAGTTCATCGACGCCGAGGCCGAGGTGGCCAAGTATCGGGCCGTGTCACAGCGTATGGAGGCGACTGCCCTTGAGCCGGCTGAATCCCGGGACTTCATCCACGGCATCATGCGCAGCATGTGAAAGGTGAGAAGCGTGTCAACGTACCTGTGGCGTAAGTCTTCGTTCAGCGGCGACGCGTCCAACTGCGTGAACGTCGCCGCCGCCGACGGAGCCATAGCAATACGCGAGAGCGACGAGCCCGAGGCCATCCTGACCACAACCCCCGCCGCTCTCCGCGCCTTCATACGCGGCACCAAGGCCGGCCGCCTGGACCACCTCGCGGCCACCCGGCGCCCGTAACGCTCAGTGCAGACTGCTCACTTCACGATCTTGATACGGTCCGCCGCCGGCGGAGCCAGGGGCGAGGAGGCCGAGGAGTGGGCGCCCAGGTAAGCCGTGAGGCCGTCTAGGTCGGACTGGCCGACCAGCTTGTTCTTGCCGTCCTTGAAGGCGGGGAAGCCGTCTCCGCCGCCCGCGAGGAATTCGTTCATCGCGACGCGGTAGGTCTTGGCCGGGTCGATGGCCTCGCCGTTCAGCTTCACCGAGTCGGCGACGACGCGGTCGGCGCCGGTCTTGGTGAGGTCGAGGGTGTAGGTGAGGCCCTTGGAGACCTGGAGGATCTTGGGGGATGCCTCGTTCGAGCCGCTGACCTGCTGCTTCAGGGCGGTGATGAGTTGGGCGCCGGTGAGGTCGATGACGTTCAGCATGTTGGTGAAAGGCTGCACGGTGAAGGCCTCGCCGTACGTCACGACACCGTCGCCCTCGCTGCCGGACGCCGCGTAGGCGAGGTCGGAGCGGATGCCGCCGGGGTTCATGAGGGCGAGTTGGGCGCCGCCCTTGTCGGCGGGGGAGAGCGCTTCGAGCTGGGCGTCGGCGATGACGTCGCCGAGGGGTGACTCGTAACCCGTGGAGCCGCGGCCGGGGATCTCGGCGGAGACGTAGCCGATGGGCCGGTTGGCGACCGGCGCGGCCAGCTTGTTCCAGCGGCCGATGAGGGCGGTCATATCGGCGGCCTTGGGCTGCTGCCGGTCGACGACGTGGTTGGCCGACTTCACCTTCGTACGGACGACGTCGCCGGTGCGGCGGTCGTAGGTGAGGGTGGTGTCGGTGTAGAGGCGGCCGAAGGAGGCGGCGGAGGTCACGGTGCGCGGGGTGCCGGAGGGGTCCGGGATGGTGCACGCGTAGGCCTGGTGGGTGTGGCCGGTGACCAGGGCGTCGACCTGCGGGGTGACCTTCTTGGCGATGTCGACGATCGGGCCGGAGATGCCGGCGCCCGGGCCGGAGCTGTCGCAGTCGTAGTTGTACGAGGAGGAGGCGGGCAGCCCGCCCTCGTGGATGAGCGCGACGATCGACTTGACGCCCTTGCGGTTGAGTTCCTTGGCGTACTTGTTGATCGTCTCGACCTCGTCGTGGAACTTCAGGCCCTTGACGCCCTCGGCGGTGACGATGTCCGGGGTGCCTTCGAGCGTGACGCCGATGAAGCCGATCTTGACGCCGTTGCGCTGCCAGACGGTGTAGGGCTTGAGGATCGGCTTGCCGGTCTTCTCGTCGGTGACGTTCGCGGCGAGGTAGGGGAAGTCGGCGCCGGGGAAGGTCTTGCCGTCCTCGTAACAGCCGTCCTTGGGGTGGCAGCCGCCGTTCTGGATGCGCTCCAGCTCGGCGCGGCCCTCGTCGAACTCGTGGTTGCCGACGGCCGTGACGTCCAGGTCGAGCTTGTTGAGCGCTTCGACGGTCGGCTCGTCGTGGAAGAGGCCGGACAGCAGCGGGCTCGCGCCGATCATGTCGCCGCCGGCGGCGGTGATGGAGTACGGGTGGCCCTTGCGGGCGGTGCGCAGCGCGTTGGCGAGGTATTCGGCGCCGCCCGCCGGGACGGCCTTGGTGGTGCCGTCCGGCTGGGTCTCGGTGACGGTGCCGGAGGAGCCCTGCGGGGGCTCCAGGTTGCCGTGGAGGTCGTTGAACGACAGCAGCTGCACATCGACGGTGCGGGCCGGGCGCGGCTTGGCGGAGTCGGTGGAGTCGGCGTTCGCGCCTGCCGGGCCCGCGGCGGACAGGACTCCGGCCGCCGCGGCCAGCACGGCCGCGGCGGCGGTCAACCGGCGGGCCACGCGGTGCCGCCCAGATGTCGCTGACATGTGGTTCCCCTCTGTGAACCGTTCTGTGAACCGTGGTGGTTGTGCGCGGCAGCTTACGGTCAACGCGCGTAGCGGGGCAGGGGGATCGAGGTTACGAGCTCATTGCGCGCGGGCGACCGGAGGAGAGGGGGCGGCCGGTGCGGCGACCGGTGGAGACGCGTCGCTCAGGCGTCACCCGTTCGGCGGTATGGCAGGGGCATGAGGCGGGGGACGGTTCGGCGTGGGAGCCGGGGATCCGTCGGGCGAGTGACCCACGGATCAGGGGATGCGCGGCCGGCTGCCCGGCCAGGGCCTGGCCGTAGGCTCGGGAGCATGAATGACGTGCTGAACGAGGCGGCCGGCGCCCGCCGGATCGATGTCCTCGACGAGGTGACGCCCACCATGGCGGAGGACGTGCTGCGGCTCGTGGCGGAGGCCGCGCGCACCGATGGTCAGCAGGCCGTGTCCGAGCAGGGGCGGCTGCAGCTGCGCGGGCGGCGGGAAGGGGTGCGCCATCTGCTGCTGAGCGAGGAGCCGAGCGGGAAGCTCGTGGGGTACGCGCAGTTGGAGGACACCGACCCGGTGGAGGCCCCGGCCGCTGAGCTGGTCGTGCATCCGGCGCACCGGGGGCAGGGGCACGGGCGGGCGCTGGGCGTGATGCTGTTGCGCGAATCCGGGAAGCGGCTGCGGGTGTGGGCGCACGGCGGGCACTCCTCGGCGCGCCATCTCGCGCAGGTGCTGGGGCTGACGCTGTTCCGGGAGCTGCGGCAGATGCGCCGGCCGCTGGGGCCGCCGGCGACGTTGGACATCCCCGAGCCGGTGCTGCCGGAGGGCGTGACCGTACGGACCTTCCGGCCGGGCGAGGACGAGGCCGCCTGGCTGGCGGCGAACGCGGCGGCCTTCGCGCACCACCCCGAGCAGGGCTCGCTGACCCTGCGCGATCTGGAGGACCGGATGGGGGAGCCGTGGTTCGACCCCGAGGGCTTCTTCCTGGCCGAGCGGGGCGGGGAGATCGTCGGGTTCCACTGGACCAAGGTGCATGTGCAGGAGCGGCTGGGCGAGGTGTACGTGGTGGGGGTGCGGCCCGAGGCGCAGGGCGGCGGGCTCGGCCGGTCGCTGACCGCGATCGGGCTGCGGCACCTCGCGGGGCGGGGGCTGCCGACGGCGATGCTGTACGTCGACGCCGACAACTACCCCGCCGTCGCCGTTTACGGTCGGCAGGGCTTTACGACGTACGAGACCGATCTCATGTACCGCACGGAGACCTGAGCCCGGGCGGAGGGGCTGTGGCTGGGGGCCTGAGGCCCGCCTGTGGGACGGTGGGCGGCGGAACGGCGGCCGGGGCGGGGCTCCAGGTCGCCTGCGGGATGGATCGCGATTTCCTACGCGCCATGTCTCCGTTACCGGCGATTCAAACTCGGTTGCAAGCATCGCTGAATGCAGCCCGCCGTGCCGCCCACCTCGAACCGGAGGCTCCGTGCCGCGTCAGCACAGGTTTCCGGCAAGCCGTTCCCGCCTTCGGCGCGGAACAATGAGGACATGAACCACTCCAGCGGTCAGGCCCCCGCCCACGCGCAGCCCCACCCGCAGCAGCCTCAGCCTCAGCCCTCGGTCGGCTCCATCGCGGCCCACCGGCCGCATGCTGTCGCCGCGCAGCCTGTCCGGAATCTCGACCCCGACCTCGACGGCGACCTGGACTCGTACGAGGTCGACACCCTGGACGCGGAGGGGGAGGCGCTGCCCCAGGGGCGGTTCCTCGACCGTGAGCGCAGCTGGCTGGCGTTCAACGAGCGGGTGCTCGAGCTGGCCGAGGACCCGAACACGCCGCTGCTGGAGCGGGCGAACTTCCTCGCGATCTTCGCGAGCAACCTGGACGAGTTCTTCATGGTGCGGGTCGCCGGCCTCAAGCGGCGCATCGCGACCGGAGTCGCCACCCGCTCCGCCTCCGGGCTGCAGCCCCGTGAGGTGCTGGAGCTGATCTGGACCCGGTCGCGGGAGCTCATGGCCCGGCACGCGGCCTGCTTCCAGCAGGACGTCTCGCCCGCGCTGGCCGAAGAGGGCATCCATCTGATCCGCTGGCCGGATCTCACGGAGGACGAGCAGTCCCGCCTCTTCACGCTCTTCCGCCAGCAGATCTTCCCGGTCCTCACCCCCCTGGCGGTGGACCCGGCACACCCCTTCCCGTATATCTCCGGGCTCTCCCTCAACCTCGCGGTCGTGGTGCGCAACCCGGTGAGCGGCCATGACCACTTCGCGCGTGTGAAGGTCCCGCCGCTGCTCACCCGGTTCCTGGAGGCGTCGCCGCAGCGGTACGTACCGCTGGAGGACGTGATCGCGGCGCACCTGGAGGAGCTGTTCCCCGGCATGGAGGTGCTGGCGCACCATATGTTCCGGGTGACCCGCAACGAGGACCTGGAGGTCGAGGAGGACGACGCGGAGAACCTGCTCCAGGCCCTGGAGAAGGAGCTGCTGCGGCGCCGCTTCGGGCCGCCGGTGCGGCTGGAGGTCGAGGAGTCCATCGACCCGTACGTGCTCGACCTGCTGGTGCGCGAGCTGAAGGTCTCCGAGGCCGAGGTCTATCCGCTGCCGGGGCCGCTGGACCTCACCGGGCTCTTCGGCATAGCGGCGCTGGACCGGCCGGAGCTGAAGTACCCGAAGTTCGTGGCCGGGACGCACCGGGACCTCGCCGAGGTCGAGTCCGCCTCCGCACCGGACATCTTCGCCGCGATGCGCGAGCGGGACATACTGCTGCACCACCCGTACGACTCCTTCTCGACCTCCGTCCAGGCATTCCTGGAGCAGGCGGCGGCCGACCCCGACGTACTCGCGATCAAGCAGACGCTCTACCGGACCTCCGGCAAGTCGCCGATCGTCGACGCGCTGATCGACGCCGCCGAGGCCGGTAAGCAGGTGCTGGTCCTCGTCGAGATCAAGGCCCGCTTCGACGAACAGGCCAACATCAAGTGGGCGCGCAAGCTGGAGGAAGCCGGCTGCCACGTGGTCTACGGCCTGGTCGGCCTCAAGACCCACTGCAAGCTGTCGCTGGTGGTCCGCCAGGAGGGCGACACGCTGCGCCGCTACTGCCACGTCGGCACCGGCAACTACCACCCGAAGACGGCCCGGCTGTACGAGGACCTGGGGCTGCTGACCGCCGACCCGAAGGTCGGCACCGACCTGTCCGACCTGTTCAACCGGCTGAGCGGCTACTCCCGGCGGGAGAACTACCAGCGGCTGCTGGTCGCCCCCAGGTCGCTGCGCGACGGGCTGATCAGCCGGATCAACCGAGAGATCACCCACCACAAGGCGGGGCGGCCCGCCTATGTACGGATCAAGGTCAACTCGATGGTCGACGAGGCCATCGTCGACGCGCTGTACCGGGCCTCGCGGGCGGGTGTGCCGGTGGACGTCTGGGTGCGGGGCATCTGCGCGCTGCGGCCGGGGGTGCCGGGGCTCTCGGAGAACATCCGGGTCCGTTCGATCCTCGGCCGGTTCCTGGAGCATTCGCGGGTCTTCGCGTTCGGGAACGGGGGAGAGCCCGAGGTGTGGCTCGGCAGCGCCGACATGATGCACCGCAATCTCGACCGCCGGATCGAGGCCCTGGTGCGGGTCACCGACCCGGGCCACCGCGCCTCGCTCAGCCGTCTGCTGGAGTCCGGCATATCCGACTCCACCTCTTCCTGGCATCTGGGCCCGGACGGCGAGTGGACGCGGCACGCAACGGATGCGGACGGACAACCGTTGCGGAACATACAGGAAACGCTCATAGACGCCCGGAGGCGACGGCGTGGTACAGCGACATGATCTGTCGTCGCCGGTCGGGGTTACGGGGGCCGGCCGGCCGCACGGCGCTCCACCCGCCGCTGCCCTCGGCCCTGGGGGGTACGACACGATGACGGACGGTGTGATGGGGGCCGAAGCGGCGGCGGCCGGGCCGGCGCTCGCGACGGCCACGGCGGGCGATGTGCTGTCGTGGTACTTGAACACACAGGCCGGGGACTTTCTGCGGAGCCTGCGCCAGCAGCGCGAGAGCGGAGCGGACGCCGAGGAGGCGGCCGAGGCCGCCCGGCTGCTGCGCCGCTGCGCGCGGCGGATCAGCGGCACGCTGTGGGTCTACCGGCCGATCACCGACACCGCGTGGGCGGATCAGCTGCGCACCGAACTGGTGTGGCTGTCCGGCACGCTCGCGCTGGAGCACGCCTACGCGGCGCGCCTGACCCGGCTGCGCGGCGCCCTGCACCGGCTCTCGGGCGCGGGCGCCCCGGCGGATGCGGTGGTGGACGCGGCCACTGGCGCGGGCTCTGGTGCGGGATCCGGCTCCGGCGTGGGGTCTGGTGCGGGCGGGGACGTTCGGGGGGACGTCCGGGCGGATGCCCGTGTGGATGCGGCGGCGGACGTACGGAGGGAAGCGCGGGCGGACGTGCTGGGCGATGTGGCGGCGGAGGACGCCGCGGCGCAGCGCCCGTCCCGGGCCGCACGCCGCAGCGTCTCCCTGACGGCCGACGCCCCGCAGGACCCGCCAGCCTCGCGCGGGAGCGGTACCGCGAGCGGCGGACATGACACCCGGGACAGTGCCCACAACGCAGTGAACGACACCGCCGACGCCGACGCCGACGCGACAGCCGCCCCGGCCCCGGCCTCGGGGAGCGAGGCCGCGGCGGCCGGGCAGCGGGGCGACAGGGCGAAGCAGCAGCCGGGCGGCGGCGCCGGACCCCGGTCGGGCGGCGGCGCGGACGAGGCCCGGGGCGGGGCGCTGACGGTCGGGGCCGCGCGGGCCGGGGCCCTCCTGGAGCGGCAGCTCACCCTCGCGCGGACCCGCGCGCACACCGCGGCCCTTCAGGTGCTCGGGTCCTCCCGGTTCCACGCGGTCGCCGACGCGGTCGCGCTGCTGGCCTCCGAGGTCCCCCTCGACGAGGCCGCCACGGCCCGCCCCGCCGATCTGGCGCTGCCCCCGCTCGCGGAGCTGGCCCACCGACGGCTGGTCGAGTCGGTCGAGGCGCTGCCACTGGGCCGGGCCGGGCATCCGTACAACGCGGAGGCGCTGATCCACGGCCTCGCCGCGACCTCCGCGGCCGACGCCCCGCCCGCCAGCGAGCGGCAGGACGCGCCCTGGGACCAGGTGCGGCGGCTGCTGCGGCTGCGGCGTTACGCCCTGGAGGTGCTCGACGCGGGGCAGCGGCCGGACGGCACCGGGCCGGTGGAGGCCGACCCCGCCCTGTCCGTACGGCTGCTGGCCGCCGGGCAGGCCCTCGAACGGCACCGGGACGCGGCCGAGGCGGCGGCCGCCGCGGCCGCCGCGGCCCGGACCCCGCGGATCGCCCCCGCCACCGCCTATGCCCTCGGCGTGCTGCACGCCGACCAACGACACGAGGTCGAGGCCGCCCGCTTCGCCTTCGGGCGGATCTGGCAGCGGATCGCGGCCTCGGCGTCCTGACGGACTCCTGATGGATTCCTGACGGACCGGAGCAGAGGGGAGCCGGTGCATGGATGAGAAGTCGGTGATCCGCGCGGCGGGGTGCGTCCTGTGGCGGCGCTCCCCGCGCGGCGGCGGACCGGAGATCGCGCTCGTGCACAGACCGCGTTACGACGACTGGTCGCATCCGAAAGGCAAGCTCAAGCGGGGCGAGGAGCCGCTGCGGGGCGCGGTGCGCGAGGTGCTGGAGGAGACCGGGGTGGTCTGTGTGCCGGGGGCCGCGCTGCCCACCGTGCGCTATCTGGCCAAGGGCCGCCCCAAGGAGGTCCGTTACTGGGCGGCGGAACCGGCCGGGGCCGACGGGGGCCACGGAACCGACGAGGCGGGGACCGACGAGGACTTCGTGCCCAACGACGAGGTCGACCGGCTCGTATGGCTGCCGCCGGACGAGGCCCGTGCGTGGCTGACGCATGACCACGACCGGGCGCTCGTCGACGCGTTCCTGGACACCCTGCCCTCACGGGCGTGAAGGGGGCGGCGGCCCTCAGACCCCGGGTCGGCCCTCAGCCCCGGGTCGGCCCTCAGACCCCCGGGCCTGCGCTCAGACCCCGGGCCGTCGGCGACGCTGCGCCTTGTCGGCCAGGGCAGGCGGCGTGTAGTAGCTGTCGTCCCGGTTGAGGTCCGTACCCGGCGGGACGATCTCGTCGATGCGGTCGAGGACGTCCTCGCCCAGCTCCACGTCCACCCCCGCGAGCAGGTCCTCCAACTGCTCCATCGTGCGCGGGCCGATGATCACCGAGGTGACGGCGGGGTGCGACCGTACGAACGCGAGCGCCAGGTGGGGCAGCGAGAGCTTGGCGTCCGAGGCCAGCTCGGCCAGTCGGCCGACGGCCTCCAGCTTGCGCGCGTTCCCCGGCAGTGAGGGGTCGAACTTGTGCTGCTCCATGGCCGTACGGCCGCCGGTCAGATCGACGTCGGACGCCTTGGTGTAGCGGCCGGACAGCCAGCCCGCGGAGAGCGGGCCCCAGGTCAGCACGCCCATCCCGTACTTCTGGGCGGTCGGCAGCACCGCCGCCTCCACCGAGCGCGCCAGCATCGAGTACGGCGGCTGCTCGCTGCGGAAGCGGACGTGGCCGCGCCGTTCGGAGGTCCACTGGGCCTCCACGATCTGCTCCGCCGGGAAGGTGGACGAGCCCACGGCCCGCACCTTCCCCGCCCGGACGAGGTCGGACAGGACCGAAAGGGTCTCGTCGATATCGGTCGCCGGGTCGGGGCGGTGGATCTGGTACAGGTCGATGTAGTCGGTGCCGAGGCGGCGCAGGCTGTTCTCGATCCCGCGGGTGATCCAGCGCCGGGAGTTGCCACCGTGGTTGGCGTCCGGGCCCATGGAGTTGAAGACCTTGGTCGCCAGGACGACATCGTCACGGCGCCCCTTGAGCGCCTTGCCGACGATGTCTTCGGACTCGCCGCTGGAGTAGACGTCGGCGGTGTCGACGAAGTTGATGCCCGCGTCCAGGGCCCGGTGGATGATGCGTACGGAGTCGTCGTGGTCCCGGTTGGCCCAGGCTCCGAACATCATCGTGCCCAGGGCGTATTCGCTGACCGAGATGCCGGTGCCGCCGAGGATTCTGCGCTTCATGGGGTCCGCCTTGTGTGGATGTGGTCTGTGGTTACAGCCTCGGATCAGGGCGACCGCGGGACCAGGCCCGGTTCAACCTGGGTCCGGCAGAACCACCCGGACGGGCCCCTTCCGGGTACCCCCGCGGATAATGGAGCGATGGGCGATGCGGAGCCGGAGATCAAGGCGTTCCTGAGGGCGCGGCGCGCGGCGCTCGACCCCGCCGAGCTGGGGTTGCCCGACGGGCTCGTACGGCGCCGGGTGCGGGGGCTGCGCCGCGAGGAGGTCGCGCAGCTGGCGGGGATCAGCGTCGACTACTACACCCGTATCGAGCAGGGCCGCGCCCCCGCCGTCTCGGACTCGGTGGTGGACGCCCTCGCGCGGGCGCTGCGGCTGACGCCGTCCGAGCACACGTATCTGCGCAACATCACGCTGCCCCGGCACGGGCAGCCACTGGACCCCGGACCCCGGCCGGGCGTGCGGCCCGAGGTCCGGCTGCTGCTGGACGCCATGGACGAGGCCGTGCCCGCCTTCGTCTTCGGGCCGGGCGCGGACATCCTCGCCTGGAATCTGCTGGGCGGCCGGGTCTGCTTCGACCTCTGCGCGATCCCGGAGCGGGGGCGCAACTCCGCCCTGCTGGTCTTCCTCCACCCGGACGCCAGGGCGCTGCACCCGGACTGGGACAAGGTCGCCGACGAGACGGTGGCGAGCCTGCGGGCGGAGACCGGACGCCACCCCGGCCACCCCCGTGTGTGCCAGGTCGTCGAGGAACTGCTGGAGCGGAGTGAAGAGTTCCGGCGGCGGTGGGAGGCGCAGCTGGTACGCGAGCGCACCAGCGGTACGAAGTGGATCCGGCACCCGGTGGTGGGGGATCTGACGCTGGCGTACGAGGCCTTCGTACTGCCCTCGGACCCCGGTCAGGTGCTGTGCACGTACGCGGTGGAGAAGGGCTCCCCGACGGCCGAGGCGCTGCGGGCGCTGGCGCGGGCCACAGCAGTGGTCGCGTAGCCGGGAAGTGGTTGCGTAGCCGGGTAGCGGTTGCGTAGCCGGGTAGCGGTTGCGTAGCCGGGTCGCGCTTCGCATTACGCGCCGCCCTCCCGGGTACGGGTGAACACCCGCTCCCGGGCCGCCTCAAGACCCGTCGCCACCGCGCCGAGCAGCACCGCGTCCTCGCCGAGCGCGCTCGCCGCCACCTTCGGCCGCAGCGGCCCGATCCGCTGCAGGGTCAGTTCCACCGTCCGCAGCAGCAGGTCCGCGCTGTGGCCGACGCCGCCGCCGAGCACCACCAGGTCCGGGTCGAGCACGGCCGCGACGGCCGCGACGACATGGGCCAGCCGCTCGGCCTCCTGCCGTACGGCCTCCAGCGCGGGCGCGACCCCGTCCCGCGCCGCGTCGAAGACTGCCTTGGCGGTCAGCGGTTCGGACCTGGTGCCGGACATGCCGAGCTCCCGGGCGGCCCGTACGACCGCCTCGGCCGCCACGGCGTCCTCAAGGCCCTGCCGCTCGGCGCCGCCCACCTGGGGCAGCAGCGGCAGGAAGCCGATCTCCCCGGCCGCCCCGTGCGCCCCGGTGAACAGCCGCCCGTCGGCCACCACGCCCATGCCGAGACCGGTGCCCACCAGGACGTATACGAAGAGCCTGCTGCCCCGCCCGGCGCCGAAGGTGTACTCGCCGAGCGCCGCCAGGTTCGCGTCGTTGTGCACCGACAGGGACGTGCCCAGGGGGGTGCCCAACTCCTCGCGCATCCGGTCCAGCAGGCCCGCGCGCCCCCATCCGGGCAGGTTGCCGGCGTAGCGCACCCGCCGCCGCTCGGGGTCGTACACCCCGGGCACGCCGACGACGGTGTGCGCGACCAGGGCCGGGTCCACCCCGGCGTCGGCGATGACCCGGCGCGCCGCGGCGACGGTGAGGTCCGCCATGGCGGCGGCGCTGCGGCCGCGGTTGCGCACCTCCGCGCGGGCGACGACGGTGCCGTCCAGGTCGGCGGCGGCCACGCGCAGCCAGGCGCGCCCGATGTCCAGGCCGAGGACATAGCCGGCGGTCGGGTCCGGTTCGTACAGCACGGCGACCCTGCCCCGCTCGGGCGGCGCCTGCCGGCCCGCCTCGCGTACAAGGCCGGCCTCTTCGAGGGCGGCCAGGGCGCTGGAGACGGTGGGTTTGGACAGGCCTGTCTCGCGGGCTAGTTGGGCCCGGGAGGCGGGGCCCTCGGCGGCGCGCAGCCGGGCCAGCAGCAGGCGTTCGTTGTTGCTGCGCAGCCGCTGCCGGTTCCAGGGTTCCGAGTCTTGACTCATCAAGTAAGGCTCCTTAACTTAATCACACTCGCACGGCGAGCCAGGGAGGTCCAGATGGCCGGAGGACCGGCGCTCAGCAAGACCCCGCCGGGCGGGGGAAGCGGCGCGGACGGTGGGGACGGCGCAGGCGGCGGAGGGAACGGCCCGGGCGGGGGGAACGGCGGCGGGGGCGGCGGGGGCGGATTCGTCCGCCGGATCGGGCTGTTCCAGGCCACCGCCATCAACATGAGCCAGATGTGCGGCATCGGGCCGTTCGTGACCATCCCCCTCATGGTCGCGGCCTTCGGCGGGCCCCAGGCCGTCATCGGCTTTCTCGCGGGCGCGGTGCTGGCGCTGGCGGACGGGCTGATCTGGGCCGAACTCGGCGCCTCGCTGCCCGGGGCCGGGGGCAGTTACGTCTATCTGCGCCAGGCCTTCCAGTACCGCAGCGGCAAGCTGATGCCCTTTCTGTTCGTCTGGACGGCGATGCTGTTCATCCCGCTGATCATGTCCACGGGCGTGGTCGGGCTTGTGCAGTACCTCGGGTATCTGTGGCACGGCATGACGCAGACGCAGGGCGACCTCGTCGGGCTCGGCGTCATCGCCCTGGTCGTGCTGCTGCTGTGGCGGGGCGTGGAGCACATCGCCAAGCTCAGCGCCGTGATGTGGGGCGTGATGATCACCTCCGTGGTGCTGGTGATCGCGGCGGCGCTCAGCGACTTCGACCCTGACAAGGCGTTCACCTACCCCGCGCACGCCTTCGACCTGGGGTCCGGCCACTTCTGGACCGGCTTCGCGGCGGGGCTGACCATCGGCATCTACGACTACCTCGGCTACAACACCGCCGCGTACATGGGCGCCGAGATCAAGGACCCCGGCCGCACCCTGCCCCGCGCGACCGTCGTCTCGATCCTCGGCATCATGGGCATCTACCTGCTGCTCCAGATCGGCACCCTCGGCGTCATCGACTGGCATCAGATGCTCGACTCCGAATCGGTGGCGTCGCAATCCGTCGCGTCCGCGGTCATGGAGGAGACCTGGGGGAAGGGGGCGGCCGATGTCGTCACGGTCCTCATCCTGGTCACAGCCTTCGCGTCCGTCTTCGCGGGGCTGCTCGGCGGCTCCCGCGTCCCCTACGACGCCGCCCGCGAACGCGTCTTCTTCCGCCCGTACGGCAAGCTCCACCCGCGCCACCGCTTCCCCGTGCTGGGCCTGGCCACGATGGGCGTGGTCACGGCCATCGGCTTCCTGATCGGCCGCCACACCGACCTGGCCACGCTGATCCAGCTGCTCACCACCGTGATGGTCATCGTGCAGGCGCTGGCGCAGGTCCTCGCCGTGACGGTGCTGCGCCGCCGGCAGCCGGCGCTGCGGCGCCCGTACCGGATGTGGCTGTATCCGGTGCCGAGCGTGGTCGCGCTGGTCGGGTGGCTGGTGATCTACGGATACGCGGACAAGAACTCGCCCGGGCGCCACCCCATCGAGTGGTCGCTCGCGTGGGTCGGGGCGGGGTGTGTGGCGTTCGTGCTCTGGTCGCGGTTCGAGAAGGTGTGGCCGTTCGGGCCGAAGGAGATCAGCGAGGAGTATCTGGGCGGGGGCGGGGGCGAGGTCACCGGCGCGGCGCCCGGGGCAGGCAGGGCAGACAGGTCGGACGGTACGGACGGGGTGGCCGGTACGGACGACGGTACGGACGGGGTCACGGGCGCGGCGCCAGCGCCTCCCAGCTGACGGTGACCTCGCCCTGACGCCAGCGCCGCGGGCCGTCCACGAGCGGCCAGCCCGCGGCGCGCAGCGCCTCGGCGCTGCGTATCCAGCGCTGGCGCGCGCCCAGCGCCGCGTACGGGGCGGCCGCCGCCCAGGCGCGGTCGAAGTCGCGCAGGAAGGTGTGCACCGGCTCGCCCGGCACATTGCGGTGGATGAGCGCCTTCGGCAGCCGTTCGGCCAGGTCGGAGGGGCGGTCCAGGGAGCCGAGCCGGGCCGCGAAGGTCACGGTGCGCGGGCCGTGCGCGGTGAGGGCGACCCATACGTGCCGCCGCCCGATCTCGTCGCAGGTCCCCTCCACCAGCAGCCCGCCAGGCGCCAGCCGCGCGCACAGCCGCCGCCACACGTCGGCGACCTCGTCCTCGTCGTACTGGCGCAGCACATTGGCCGCCCGGATCAGCGCGGGCCGCGTGCCGTCCGGCAGCGGCACCTCGAATCCGCCGTGCGCGAAGTCCAGCCCCTCCCGCCGGTACGGCCGCGCGGCGGCGACCCGGTCCGGGTCGATCTCGACGCCCACGACCCGGGCGTCCGGCCGTACCGTACGCAACCTGCCCAGCAGCTCCACGGCGGTCCACGGCGCGGCCCCGTAGCCCAGGTCCACGGCGATGGGCGCCTCGGCGCGGCGCAGCGCGGGGGCGTGGGCGGCGGCGATCCACCGGTCCATGCGGCGCAGCCGGTTGGGGTTGGTGGTCCCCCGGGTCGCCGACCCGATGGGCCGGCCCGGCGGCGAGGAGCGCTGCGGAGGGACACTGGCAGACATGCGCTGAGCGTAAGCGCCGAACGGCCCGCCCCCGGAACATCACGCTTTGGCAAAGAGGGAACACGCTTCGGTAAACCGGAAATGGGAACAACAGGTTCCGGTGTTGAGGGGTCGGAGGGGAAATCCGGAGTCCGCCTCCGCCCGAGTCCGCCCCCGGCAAGGAGGTATCGCGCGGTGAGCCAGCACATTCCCCGCCTCGGCGGCCTGAGAGGCCGTTCCCAGGGACACGGAGCGTTCGGCGGGCCGCACCATCCGCGCCTCAGGCGCGTCGGGCGCCGCCCGCGCCGGATCGCGATGCTCAGCGTGCACACCTCCCCGCTGCACCAGCCCGGCACCGGTGACGCGGGCGGCATGAACGTCTACATCGTGGAGCTCGCCAGGCGGCTGGCCGCCATCGACATCGAGGTGGAGATCTTCACCCGCGCCACCACCGGCGCCCTCCCGCCCACCGTCGAGCTCGCGCCCGGTGTGCTCGTACGGCATGTGGACGCCGGTCCGTACGAGGGGCTGGCCAAGGAAGACCTCCCGGCCCAGCTGTGCGCGTTCACCCACGGGGTCATGGGGGCCTGGGCGGGGCAGCGCCCCGGGTACTACGACCTCGTCCACTCCCACTACTGGCTCTCCGGCCACGTCGGCTGGCTGGCCGCCCAGCGCTGGGGGGTGCCGCTGGTCCATGCCATGCACACCATGGCCAAGGTCAAGAACGCCGCCCTCGCGGAGGGCGACACCGCCGAGCCCGCGGCCCGCGTCATCGGCGAGGAGCAGATCGTCGGGGCCGCCGACCGGCTCATAGCCAACACCGAGGAGGAGGCGGACGAACTGGTCCGCCACTACGGCGCGGACCCCGAGCTGGTCGCCGTCGTCCACCCCGGGGTGAACCTCGACCGCTTCCGGCCCGCCGACGGCCGCGCCGCCGCCCGCGCGCGCCTGGGGCTGCCGCCCGATGCGCTGATACCGCTGTTCGCGGGGCGTATCCAGCCGCTGAAGGCGCCCGACATCCTGCTGCGCGCGGTCGCCCATCTGCTGGACGAGGACCCGCGGCTGCGCGAGCGGATCGTCGTCCCGGTGGTCGGCGGGCCGAGCGGCAGCGGTCTTGCGAAGCCGGAGCGGCTGCACAAGCTCGCGGCCCGGCTCGGCGTCAGCGATGTGGTCCGCTTCCGGCCGCCGTGCACCCAGGACGAGCTCGCGGACTGGTACCGGGCGGCGTCCGTGCTGGTCATGCCCTCGTACAACGAGTCGTTCGGGCTGGTGGCGATCGAGGCCCAGGCCTGCGGCACACCGGTGATCGCCGCCGAGGTGGGCGGTCTGCCCGTGGCCGTACGGGACGGCCACAGCGGCATCCTGGTGCCCGGCCACAACCCGGCCGACTACGCCCGGGAGCTGCACCGCCTCTCCGCCGACCCCGGGCTGCTGAAACGTTTGGGCAGCGGGGCCGCCCACCACGCCGAGCGCTTCGGGTGGGACAAGGCCGCCGCGGCGACGGCGGACGTCTACGCGGAGGCGATGCGCGGGTACTGTCGCCTACGATCGGTTCATGGGTGACGCCGAGGCCAGGAATGAGACCGCTGCCAGAACAGCGACCGCCAGGGCCGTGATCGAGCAGACGCTGCGCGACGCCGAGCTGGAGTGGGAGAGCCCGTCCGGCGGCACGTACGTCGTCACGCTGCCCGGCATCCGCAAGCTGTCCACGACCTGTTCGCTGCGCCTGGGCCGGCACTCGCTGTCGGTCAACGCCTTCGTCGTCCGCCGCCCCGACGAGAACCACGAGGCCGTGCACCGCTGGCTGCTGGAGCGCAACACCCGCCTGTACGGGATGAGTTACGCGATCGACCAGCTCGGCGACATCTATCTGGTGGGCCGGCTGCCGCTGTCGGCGGTCACACCGGAGGAGCTGGACCGGGTGCTCGGCACGGTGCTGGAGAACGCCGACGGCAGCTTCAACACGCTGCTGGAGATGGGGTTCGCCAGCGCGATCCGCAAGGAGTACGCATGGCGTACGGCGCGTGGCGAGTCCACGCGGAACCTGGCGGCGTTCGCCCATCTGACCGGCGAGTCCTGAGCGCCTGGGCAACCCGCCCCCTCGCCCGCCCCCTCGCCCCGCCCTTGCGCGACCCCTTCCGCCCACCCCTGCCCCGTGGCATCCTCACGCCGTCGCACATCTGAACGCCGTTCACATGCATGGAAGGCGGGCTCATGGACAGCAGGGACAGGGAGATCGACCGGAGAAGACTGCTCGGCGGCGCGCTCGGCGCCGCGACGGCCATGACGGGCGCATCGCTGCTCGGCGCCACCTCGGCGGTGGCACAGCCGGCAGCCGGCCACAGCACAGTCGGCCACAGCACAGCCGCACCACCCACATCCACCCTGTGGCGGGAGTTCCGCGCCGCCCCGTACACCCACCCCCAGATCCCCTACGTCGGCCGGGCCGGCTACCGGGGCGGGAGCGCGGACTTCCCGCGCCACCCCGTCGTCGCCGACGTCCGCGCGTACGGCGCCGAACCGGACGGCTCGGCCGACGCCGCCCCCGCGATCAACCGCGCCATCGCGGACGCCGGCCGACGGGGTGGCGGCACGGTCCTGGTGCCGCCCGGTACGTACCGCGTGGACGACGTCATCCGCCTCGGCCACGACAACGTCGTCCTGCGCGGCGCCGGCAGCGGCCGTACCACCCTGCACGCCACCCGCCACCTCACCGAGCTGATCGGCCCGTACGGCAGCCGGTACGGCGGAAACAAGTCCTCCTGGTCCTGGTCGGGCGGCCTGATCTGGATCTGCCCGACCGACCGCTGGCGCACCCTCACCGACGCGATCAAGGCGCAGGACTGGCCCTTCGAGGGCTGGACCGGCAACAAGCGCGACGAGTGGCACACCCTCACCGCCTTCACCGGCTCCGCCCGGCGCGGCGACTGGACCGTCACCGTCGCGGACACCTCCCGGCTGCGCCGCGGCGACCGCGTACTGCTGCAGCTCAGCGACGACGCGGACCACACCCTGCTGCGTCATATGGCCGGGGACGTCGAGGGCGCCGCCGACTACGCCTGGGCCGACAAGACCAAGCTGACCTCGTACGTCCCGTACGAGTGGCCCTGCCGGATCACCGCAGTCGACGCCCGCCGCCGCCGGATCACCCTCGACCGCCCCCTCCCGCTCGACGCCCGGCCCGGCTGGCAGCCGCGGCTGACGACCCTGGTCAAGGGCGTCGTCGGCGCGGGCGTCGAGGGCATCACCCTCGACATCGTCGAGACGCCGCAGTCGCAGCATCTGCTCGACAAGGGCTACAACGGCGTGGCGCTGCAGTGCGCGTGGGACTGCTGGGTCGACGACGTGACGGTCAACAACCCCGACAACGGCTTCCTGCTGGTCGCGGCGAAGGCCTGCACGCTCAGCCGGATACGGGTCTCCGGCCGCGGCAGCCACCATCCGTTCTGCTGCCGCGAGGGCTCCCACGACAACCTCATCGAGGACTTCGTGCTCAGCGAGCGCACAGTCCCGGCGCCCGCGGGGACGCAGCTGCACGGGATCAACGTCGAGGGGCTGTCCAGCTACAACGTCTGGTCGCGCGGGCGCATGGAGATGGGCACCTTCGACACCCACCGCGGGATGCCCTTCGCCAACGTCCGCACCGACATCACCGTCGACAACGACGGGCGGCACGGCGGCGACGCGAGCGCGGGGCCGCTGTACGGTGCGCGGTTCACCCACTGGAACGTCACCGTCACCAACCAGCGCGCGGGCCTGATCAAGATCGACGAGATCGCCCCGTACAGTGCGACGGCCGGTATCAGCGAGGTGCGTGAGTTCGACCAGACCGACGTCCCGGACTTCGCCGGTCCGCTTCACTCGCGTATCGAGTCCTACGGCCACCCGGAGGCGCTGCGCCCCCGCAACCTGTACGAGGCGCAGCGCGACTTGGACTGCTGAGCCGCTGAACTTCCCCGAGATTCCCCGTGATTGACGGTGAAGAATCTCGTCCCCCGACGCCTCTTCCTTGTGCACCGGTCACCGACCGGGAAGCATCAAAGGAGACCACGATGGGGGCCGGGCATGGGTAACGGGGAGTTCGAGGGCAGCGCGGACTTCGAGGAGTTCGAGGATTTCTACGCCCGGACCTACCCCTGGCTCGCCGCCCGCGCGGTGATGCTCAGCGGCAATCGCCAGAACGCCGAGGACGCCGTCCAGGAGGCGTTCATCGAGGCGATGCGCCGCTGGCCGACCGTGCGGGCGTGCGCCTCGCCGGAGGGGTGGGTCGTGACCACCATGCGCCGCAAGCTGTCGCGCGACGGCCGGCGTTGGTGGTTCCGGTGGAAGCCGGTCGAGCTCACCGTACCGGCCGCCACCACAGCCACCGTCGAGGAGACCGCGGAGGCGCTGGCCGTGCTGCGCGCGCTCGGCATGCTGCCGCCGCGCCAGCGCCAGGTGGTCGTGATGCACTCCCTGGAGGGGATGAGCTACGCGGAGATCGGCGCCGAGCTCGGCATCAGCACCGGGAGCGTCGGCAGCAATCTGCACAGGGCCCGCGCCCGGCTCAGCCTGTTGCTCGACGCTTCGCCGGAGCTCGGCCGGCCGGGAGACTCCCTGGTCCCCGGCGTACGGACCGACCCGCTGTCCACGGCGCTGCGCGGCGCCGCCGAGTGGCTGCTGAACGGGGTGCGCGCCGCTCACGACCGGGGCGACCATGGCGCCCCCGACGACCGGGGGCGGACATGATCGCCGCCCCCGTCGCCACCGCCGTCGCCGCCGCCCGGGCCGTGCTGGCCCTGGTGCTGCTGGTCGTCTTCTACGCCCTGGTCGCGCTGCTGGTCCTGGTGTGGCTGGCCTTCCTGGTGCTGGGGCTGTGGGCCGCCGGGGCGCCGGAGAGCACGGCGCCGCCCACCAGCACGATCCTGGCCTGCGCCGCGTTCGCGCCGATCCTGGCGGGCATGGTGTGGGCGGTGGTGCGCACCGCGCGGCCCGCCGGGCCGACGGAGGGCACGGTGTGGGTGAGCCGCCGCAGGGCCCCCGCGTTATGGGCGGCCGTCGAGGAGCTGGCCGACGGCGTGGGCACCGCCCCGCCGGACGCCATCCGGCTGACCGCCGAGGTCAACGCCTCCGTCACCGAGGACGCCTCGTTCCTCGGCCTGGTGCCCGGCCGCCGCACCCTCTACCTCGGCCTGCCCCTGGCGGTGGGCCTGCCGCCCGCCGAACTGCGCGCGGTGCTCGCGCACGAACTGGGCCACTTCTCCCGCCGCCACAGCCGCTTCGGCGCCCTCGCCCACCGAGGCTCGGCGGGGCTGGCGGCCGCCTGCGAGGCGATCCGGAGCGCGGCGGCGGCCAACGACCTGGTGCGGATGTACGCGGGCGGGCCCCTGCTGCTGCTCCGCGGCTACACACGCGTCTTCCGCCGGCTCACCCGGCCGGTCCGGCGGCGCCAGGAGCTCGAGGCCGACCGCGAGGCGGCCGGGGTGGCCGGGGCGCGGACGGTCGGCGACGCCCTGCGGTCCGCGTCCGCGCTGGAACAGGCATGGCTGGAGTTCGTGGCGGGCTTCCTCACCCCCGTACGCCGGGCCGAGGGGCGCGTACCGGACGACCCGTTCCGCGCCTTCGCGCAGCTGGTGGGCGCCCCTGAGCTGCGGGAACCGTTCGCCGCGCTCCGGGCGCGGGCCACCGAGCGGCCCGCCGACCGCGACGACCCGCACCCCGACCTGGCCACCCGCCTCAGCCGCCTGGCCCGCCTCCCCGACCGGCCGGGCGAGGAGGGCATCGCCGAGCCCATCGAGGTGCCGTCGGGGTACGCGGTGGAACTGGCCCGCACGCTGTACCCGGGCCGGCACCCCGGCCCGGGGACCATGCCGACCATGCCGTGGCGGGACTGGCTCGGGCTGCTGGCCGAACACCGGGCGACGCGGCTGCTGGGGCCGCTGGCGGAGGCGGTCCGTACGGTCGAGAAGGCCGAGGAGATATCCGGGGAGCCGCCCCGGGGGCTGACGATCCAGCGGGTGCTGCGCCTGCTCGACAGCGGACGGCGGATGCCGCTCGCCCGCGCCCTGGGCAGCCGCGTACGGCCAGAGGAGAGAGCCGACGAGCCCGGACGAGATCCGCTGGGCCTGCTCGCGGAGGCCCTGTACGTGCTGATCGGGGCGCAGTTGGTCGCGCGGGGGAGCGCGCACTGGACGATGAACTGGACCGGCCCTGGCACCCTCGTACCGCCCGAGGGCATCGCGCCCGAGACGATCCGGGGCTGGGCGGACACCGCCGTACGCCTGCCCGGCGAGACCCAGCGGCTCGGCCTGTACGTGGCCGCGCTGGGGGTGAACGAGCAGGCGCCGCTGCCGGGGGAGAGGGCGCCGGACGGGGCGAAGGGGCCTGACAGGCGACCTCCCGAAATCTCCCAGCCCTCCAAGATCAACATCACACCCGGCATAGACACACCCGCACGGCGACGTATCTCCGGTATCCGGGTGCTGGCGCTCACCGTGCTGCTGGGGATGACGGCCGTGTCCTGGCTGCTGTGGGCCAACCGCGGGGAGCGGACGTACCCCGGGACGCCCGGGACGGGGTGGCGGTCGGTGACCCCGACCAGCACATACGACCCGGCCGCGGGCGGGTACTCGGACTGGCCGACCACGGCCCCGTCCTTGCCCCTGCCCACGGCCCCGATCTGGACGCCGGGGACGTTGCTGCGGCCGAGTTTCGACATCGAGTCCCTGGTGCCCAGGCACACGCCGTGAGCCGTCACGGCAGACTCAGCCCGCCGCAGCGAGTCATCCGGGCTGCAAGATCATCCCGTGCAGGTCTCCGGCGGATATGGGTCGTGCCCCTGGTAGTAGCAGTCGGGATCGGACTGCAGGACCCTGACGTCGGCCGCGGTGGTCGCGTCGGACGAGGCGGCAAACGCCGGCGCGACCAAGACGCCCAGCGCAAGCGCGGTGCCGACGGCCGTGGTCGCGAGAGCGCGACGAATACGCATGAATCTCTCCTTCGCTGCGTGGCCGGACGACGTTCGCCGTCCGGCCTTACCGCAGCACCTTGCTCCGCCGGTCTTGAGAAAAGCTGCGACAGACTTTGAACTGCCTGCTCAAGGACGTGCTGCCTGAGATCGGCGTCCCGCCGCAGCGCTGTCCTCCGCACCATCGCCCACGCCTCCCGCCGGCCCGCCCGGCCCGACGGCCCGCATCAGCGAGGCGTACCCGACCGCGGCCAGGGTCCCCACCGCCGCGCAGCCCGCCCACAGCAGATCCGCCCCGTAGTGGTCGATCACCGCCCCGGCCGTCAGCGGGGCGACGAGCGCCGCGAGCGACCAGGAGAGCACGTAGACCGTTCCTAAAGACTGAGCGGGAGTGAGTCCTGTTGCCAGGACTCATGCTCAGCCGAACGCCCCGAGCGGTGTTGGGCGTTCTGGTCGACCGCGTTCGCTCCGCATCCGGCGCACGGATCGTGTCCGTGGTCCGGGGATGCGGGGGCGGTTTCCCTCACGCTCTGGGGTGCCCGGTCGGGCCTGGGCGGTCCGGTGCCCCGCACGATCGCTCCGGTCGTGCGGGGGCGGTGCCGTCCGTCGCCGGATCGGGTGCCCCAGGGCGCGCCTGCCGATCGCCACGGCGGCAGCGTCGTGGCGGGTGGTTTTCCTGTTCTTGCTGGTGAGGGGCTTCTGCCAGTGCTGGGCGCCCCACTTGCTGGTATAGGCCGGGTCGACAGCGATGACGGGGATGCCGAGTTCGGCCGCCATGCTCACGAGCCGAGCCCGCAGGCTGGAAGTGGGCAGGCCGGAGATGAGCTGGCGGAACCGTTTGCGGCGGCCGTGCTTCTCGCGGGTCTTCTCCGCTTGGAAGTCGAGGTCTTCGACCGCGATAGCCAGGCCGTGGCGTCGGGCCCAGTGCAGGAGGCGGATCAGGGCGTGCCGGACGTGGGCGTCGCGGTGGCCGGTGGTGCCGGTGAGGTCGTAGCCGAACCGGAGCGGTTCGCCGACGGGGTTGCCATGCTGGTCGAGGCGCCAGGCGCCAGGCGCCAGGCGCCAGGCGCCAGGCGGCGAGGTGGTCGGCGTTGGTGTCCACCCCGATCAGTCCTTTGGCGGGGGGCGACGCCAGGGGGAGGGTCTGGACTGCTGGGATTGTCCAGGACGCGGTCAGGTACCAGCGCCCGCGTGCTGTGTCTTCGTGGATGCGGTAGGCGACGGCATGGTTGGTGGTGACGCGGTCGGCCCACTGCTCGCCTCGGTGCGCGAACGATACCCTCGCGGCGAGGATGTACCGGCCGTGCGGGGCGTTCGCCAGGTGCGCCAGCGGCGTGGGGAGCTTGAGGGAGACTTCGCCGTCGGGAGTGACGCGGATGGTCTCGTTGCCGAACCTTTTGCCGGACTCGCCGTCGTCTTGGAGGAACCGGCGTGAGGCCTGCCACCGCGCCCGCCACTGCTCGTCGGTGAGCTGCGCCTGCTCCAGGTGGTGGCGGGTGTTCAGCAGCCGCTTCCCGCCGCGCACCACGCGCACGACTCCGGCCTCTCTGTTCGCCCGCACTGCCTCAAGCCGGTCCTGGAGGATGTGCAGGCGGCGCATCTTCGCGTGCCACTCCCGCTTGCTGCGGTAGCGGCCCGGAGCCTTCCTGCCGCCCTTCTGGCCGATCGGCAGGGACAGGCGGTGCGTGATCGTCTCGACCCCGGCTTCCAGGCTCTGGATGTGGGCGAGTTGGCCGCGCCGGGCGAGCGCCCACTGATCATGGGTGGCCTTCGTGATGCTGCCTGCCCAGCGGGAGGAGGATTCCTCGGTCAGGACACGCTTGCGCTGCGCCCACTGCTTGCTGTCGTGCTTCAGCCCGGCCGTGCACCGGGTCTTCAGATCACGGGAGGCGAGCGAGCCAAGGTGGTCACCGACCAGGCGCAGCACCTTCTCGTCCTCGGCGGTCAGGGGCTTGGGCCGGGTGCGGATTGCGACCCCGCAGGGGCCGGGCACCACGAACGGCGCCGCCACCTCCCGCAGTCCCCCCACTCCGTTCACCTCCTGGCCCGGTGTCGCAGAAATCCGTCACCACGCCCAACGACCACCACTGGCGAAGGTCACGCATTCGAGGCGAGAACTCTCGTTCCCCACCTGGGGAGTGCGCCCGCCGCCCGGGGGCTCACTCATGCGTGCCAGAACACGCTCAAGCGCCGTCGACCGCCACCTGTTGACAACCCCTGCTGGATGAGGCTCGCGATCAGGAACGACAGCGCCACCACGGCCATGAACGGCCGGTCGCGCAGCACGGTCCCGAGCCCGATCTCCGGCTCGCCCGCCGCCCCTTCCGTCCCCGCCGTCCCCTTCCGTACCGGGCGGGACTCGGGCAGCTTGACGAAGACGACGACGGCGCACAGCAGCGTCATCATCGCCTCGCCCAGGAAGAGCGCGAGATAGCCGTGTTCGGCGATCAGCCCCGCCACGGCCGCGGAGAAGGCGAAGCCGAGGTTGATGGCCCAGTAGTTCAGCGAGTAGGCGCGTATGTGGTCCTCGGGGGCGACGATGTCGGCCATCATGGCCTGCACCGCGGGCCGTGACCCGTTGGTCGCCATGCCGACGAAGAAGGCGACCGCGGCGATCGCGACCGGATGCTCGACGAAGCCGAGCACGGTCACGCTGACCGCCGTCGCGCTCTGCGCGATCAGCAGCGTGGGACGCCGCCCCAGCCGGTCCGTCATGACCCCGGCCCCCAGCGCCGACACCGCCCCGCCCAGCCCGTGCAGCGCGCCGACCAGACCGGCGTACGTGGCGGAATAGCCGCGGTCCACGGTCAGGTACATGGCGAGAAAGGGGGCGACGAAGCCGCCCAGCCGGTTCACCAGGGTGGACGTCCACAGCCACCAGAAGGCACGGGGCAGACCCGAGACGCTTTCCCTCGCTGTCTGTGTCAGTCTGGCGACGGACGGTAGGGCAACGGGCATCGGACAACCCCCGGTGAGGTAAGTGGCGCAAGCAATACCCGCAAATTACCGACCCACCCCCCCGCGCCACCGGATTGACCGGGTGCGTCAAGCGAGGCGTCCAGGCCGGTCAAGTAGGCTCGACGCCATGGCCGACGCACCGTACAAGCTGATCCTCCTCCGCCACGGCGAGAGCGAGTGGAACGCGAAGAACCTGTTCACCGGCTGGGTGGACGTCAACCTCAACGAGAAGGGCGAGAAGGAGGCAGTCCGCGGCGGTGAGCTGCTGAAGGACGTCGGCCTGCTCCCCGACGTGGTCCACACGTCCCTCCAGAAGCGCGCCATCCGCACCGCGCAGCTCGCCCTGGAGTCCGCTGACCGCCACTGGATCCCGGTCCACCGCTCCTGGCGGCTCAACGAGCGCCACTACGGCGCCCTCCAGGGCAAGGACAAGGCCCAGACCCTCGCCGAGTTCGGCGAGGAGCAGTTCATGCTCTGGCGCCGCTCGTACGACACCCCGCCGCCGCCCATCGACGCCGACTCCGAGTGGTCGCAGGCCGACGACCCGCGCTACGCGACCATCCCCCCGGAGCTGCGGCCGCGCACCGAATGCCTCAAGGACGTCGTCGCGCGCATGCTCCCGTACTGGTACGACGGCATCGTCCCGGACCTGCTGGCCGGCCGTACGGTCCTGATCGCCGCCCACGGAAACTCGCTGCGCGCCCTGGTCAAGCACCTCGACGGCATCTCCGACGCCGACATCGCGGGCCTCAACATCCCCACCGGCATCCCGCTCGCCTACGAGCTCGATGCCGACTTCCGCCCTCTCAAGCCGGGCGGCACCTACCTCGACCCGGAGGCCGCGAAGGCGGCCATCGAGGCGGTCAAGAACCAGGGCAAGAAGAAGTAGCCTGCCGCTGCCAAGCGCCATGAGTAAGCCCCCTGCCTGCGGTTCTCCGCGAACAGGGGGCTTACTGCTGCATTGGCGCCACCTCTGGGTCGTCAGAGGGATTCAGGGAAGTTGTATCAGGGGTTCTCGAGTGCCTCGGTGGTCGTCCGTCCCGCACCCTTCGACACCCCACCCGCCCGGCTCGACCGCTTCACCGTTCTGACCGAAGCCGCCGCCCACAGCGCGCCGCGTTCGGCTTGAGCGCTCCGCTGCGCTGGGTTGCGCGTTGGCCGCGCTTCGCTTCGCGGTGCCTGTGCGTCGTCTCGCGGTATTCGGCTCGCGCGGGTGCGGCTTTCGTCTCGGACCCTCCGGGTCCAAAGCGCCAGCGGGAGGGGGGAAGGGGGCGCCTGGCCAGGTGTCCCGATTCCCTGGCCCGGTGGGCGGCTGAGGTCACTACGCTCCGCTGCGCCGCGACTGCTGCCGCGCGGTGGCCGGCCGGTCGGTCCAGCGGTGCGCTGATCCGGGGCCTGGGGGCGACGGACAGACGAGCACCGCTGGGCGGGATCGACTCTCCCCCTACCCCCTCTCAAAAAAATGCTTGATGCAGAGCAAGCGATTTTTTGAGAGGGGGTAGGGGAGGCTCCGAATCGGTCCAGCGTCCACCGCTCCGGGTGACCATCCGCCGCTCCGCCGCCCGCCGCCGCACCAGTCATCGTGCCCCAACACTCCTGTCAGTGGTCGCTATCCGCCCGGCCCTCGACTGCCGTCGCCGGCACCGTTCCGACGGCGAGGTAGGCGGTCAGAATCTTCCCATCCGGGATCTTCGTTACTTGGAAGCTGGTGGCGCACCGATCGACGGCGACGACGCCCCGGCCGCTCTCCTCGTCGTTCCCCGCGATGATCTGGATGGGTAGATCCGTCGAGTAGTCGCGCACATGAACGTGAACACCGTGCGGGCCAGTCAGAACGGTCAGATGGCATCGTCCGTCGGTGTGCTTCCAGACGTTCGTCAGCAACTCGGTGGTCACGAACAGCACCTCGTCCACCACCAGCCCGAAAGTCGGAGTGCTGAGGAGAACACGAAGCAGGCGGCGGACCTCGGCCGGGGTCCTTTCGAGCACTCTTGAGAACTGACAGGTGTACCGCTGGTGGGAAGCGAGCCCCGGGTCTACGTCGACAACCATGTGCGTCAGCGGCCTCTCCGGCTGGCCATGAAGGCAAGGGGGTAAGTGACAAGTTCGAGTGAACCGTCCCGGCTTGCCCCGCTCCACGGCATCCATGCGGCACTCTGGACGCACACCGTGCACGGGGGAAGCAGCGGTCCGGGATTGGGCGGGCGCGAAGGGGAGCGGGCGTGGGCCTTGCCGAGCGTCGGAGAAGTCTGGGCTACAGTCAGGAAGGACTCGCCCACGCCCTCGGCGTCGATCGCACCACGGTCGGCCGTTGGGAGAGCGGTAAGACCGTGCCTCAGCCTCCGTTACGACCGGAACTCGCTGCGGCACTCCAGCTCGACCTTGCGGAACTCGACGCCATGCTGGCTCAGCCACGAACCGCCGAGGAGCCCGCAAGCGCGTCGGCCAGCGACCACTACGGCCCGGGGAGCGCCGACGACATGATCCGACGTGAGTTCCTACGTGTGATAGCCGTGACCGGAACACTCACCGCCGCCCCCGACGACGAAGCCGAAGAACTCGTCGAAAGCCTGCGCCGCGCGTCCTTGCAGGGCTTCCAGCGTATGAACGGCCACCTGTGGCAGGTCTACCAACTCGCCCGAACCAAAGGCGCGGTGTATCCGGTCGTACGTGACCAACTGGCCAACCTCAACGACGCCTTCGCCGGTCCCTCCCGGCCGGAGTTCCGGCCCATGTGCGCTGCCGCGGGCGATCTCTTACAGCTGGCCGGAGAACTGTCCTTCGACAGCAACCGATACACCGAAGCCGCGACTTCCTACACCCTGGCCGCAGCCGCCTGCCGGGACGCGGGTTCGTACGACCTCTGGGCCTGTGCCCTAGTACGGCACGCCTACCTCGATGTGTACGAACACCGCTACCAGGAAGCGGCGCACACATTGTCCGCCGCCGAAAAGGTGGCCAGACGCGGCGACCATTCGCTGTCCACCCGCCACTGGGTAGCCGCCGTGCAGGCCGAGGCGTACGCGGGTCTTGGCGACCTCCCAGCCTGCGAGCGAGCCCTCGACACCGCAGAAGAAGTCCGGCGTCTGCCCTCCCTCGGCCACAACAACGGCTGGCTCCGCTTCGACGGCTCCCGCCTCGCGGAGGAACGCGGCGCCCGCTACGTCCAACTGGGCAGACTCGACCTGGCCGAAGAAACCCTCCAGGAGGCCCTGCGCCAAGTAACCCTGGTCCATGGACAGTCCTACCGCCGACGAGCAGCCGTCCTGACGGACCTGGCCGCCATCGGCGCCAAGCGTAGCGATGTCCAGCAGGTCATCACGTACGGCTATAAGGCGCTGCGGCTGGCCCACGAATCCGGCTCCGGGTATGTCGCCCGAAAGCTCCTGAACTTGCGAGCCACCGTCAGCCCCCTGGCCCGCGACGGCCGCATCGCTGATCTGGTAGCCGAGATCACCGCACTGACCACCACATGAGGAAGGCAACCCCATGCCCCACCCCGACGGCGCACGCCTGTTCCGGGAAGCCTGGATCGCCGGCGTACGAAAGCACTTCTCGGGCGAGCCCAAGCCCGGCTACGTCACCCCCTGGGAGGAAACCCCGGAGTGGGAACGCCAAGCTGCGGGCGCCGTTCACGAACAGGTACGCCAGTTCCTCGCCGTCAGCGACGGTCACGCCACCCGGCTCACCCGTGAACAGAAAGGCCGCTTCGTAGCCATCTGCTGGACCGCGCAGATGTACAAGTACTTCGGGGATCCGAAGCCGGGCTACGTCGCGGACTGGCCGGATCTGCCGGACTGGCAGAAGGAAACGGACGCGGACATCTTTGAGGCCATCGAGGACGCCATCGACTGATCGCAGTGCTTCTCACTACCGCGCCGACTCCACCCCGCCTTTCGAGGTGCCATGTATCTCCCGGGACCGGACACGCCAAGCGCAAGCGGTAAGTTACAACCTTCTTTACGGGTTCAAGGCGGCTCGCTCCGCTCCCCGCGCGCGGCCCGGCCCCCGGCCGGGCCTGCGCTCCAGCCTACGTCCCGCCCCAGCCCGGCCGGCGCCCGTGCCGCGCGCACAGCAATCAGCCGCCTGATGCCAGAGAAGGGGTACCTGGCTGGGGCGGTCGACTCCACGGCTTTACGGAGCCACTTTGGCGCGAGCCTCGAAGATCATGGCCCCAATGTCGTGCTTTACCGGGCAGGTCCACAGACTGCCCGACGCGCCGCAAGCTTACGGGGCCATGATCACTCGCGCCAAAGCAGCGCCACCCCAAAGCCGCTCCGCCAACCTGATACGTCAGCTGACAACCGGCTGCTTTTCAGCAATGAATGCCCTAAGTTTTTCAACAGCCTGGAGACCAGGGGCATCCAACTCGATACTCGTCTCAGAAAGTATGTGAGAAAAAGAGTCACCGTCGATCGCGATCACTCCACTGTTGCGGCACAAGAGCCAAGCTTCTCGACTGATGGTTCCGCTCGTCATGAAGAGGCTGAAGATTGGATCACAAGACCTAATCTTCATGTCCGGATACCTGTCATTGACGGAGCCGTACTCTCCGCTGCGCGCCAGTTGAACTGAGCCTACAAGCTCTCGAAGATCGAAAGTGGCCACCTGAGTTGCTTCGAAGTGCTTGGCCTGCCCGATCACCCAAACGCAAAACTTGTCGAAAACTGGTGGGTATCCTGCGATATCAGCGAGCGCGCCACCGACCCTTAGGCGACCATAAAAATCGATACCTTGATCGGCTCTGTAAGGGGTTAGTTTCACTTCATATGCACCCAGACCTTCGAGTGCTATAACGCACAATTTTTCGAACTCCGCTGGCTCTAGTTGACCAATAGCTGAAGCCAGACGGTGAGTGGCACTCCGACGGCGTTTACGGCTAGCCGCATCTTCGTCATCTATGCCACTTTCAATGAAGCATGCCCCTTGCAGATACAGGACGTCCGATGAGTTGAACGCATACCGCAGGCTTCGCCCATCTTGAATTAGCTCATTATGCAGAGCGGTAAGCCGCTGCGAGACTCTACGCAGCGAGTCCTCAGCCCACATCTGCGCATCCAGCTCGGGTACGGAAAGTTGCACGTACGCTGCCGTTATCAGCTCTACTAAATGCCGCGGCGGATCATCGATGTCGACTGAGGCAATCAGCCTGTCGACAAGGACGTTGAATCTGGGTCTAGCCATGCTATGAGCGAGCCAGGCGACGGTACGTGTCGAGGACGTCCTGTAGGGTCTGACTCAGGGTCTCCAATACGGCTAGGTGTTCCGGCTCAAGCCTCCGCAGTTCGAGAGCCGGGATGCCCGCCAAGGCCTTGTTTGCCTCAGCTACCTGAGTGGTCCAAGCGTGCTGCAACTCCTCAGTCTTCGCTACGGCGAGAGCCTCCGCAAAGCTGCGATTAGGATCGGTGAGAACCAAACGAGCCTCGGGTGAGCCAATAATAGTCTTAAGCTCGCGCACTTCATTAGCAGTGGTGATCTTTGCTTTGGTTTCCAACCCCTCATCGTTTTGAATCGAAGCAATCAACTCATAGAAGTGGCGAAGGTTTGCTTCATCCTTAAACTCTGAAGACGACTCGTCCCACTGAAGCCACTGACGAATCATCGGCTGAGATACTGCCTCATGGAACATTGGATACATTCGCCGCTCGCAGTACTCCGAGAACTCCTCATCCTCCTCCATTTGGCGGAGGGCTTTGAAAGCGCGATAACGGCGAGTGACTTCACGCGTGGACATACCAAGACGCGCGCCGATCTCTGAAAACTCCAAATCATGTTCATCATGTAGCTCGGAAACCAATTTGGAGCTCTGATAGGAGCCCCACTGCCTCACTCCACTCACATGACGAATACCCATGAGTGACAGATGGAGGGCGGAGTCATCACTTTCGACGCAGGAGACAGGGAGCTCCTGAAATACAGTTACAACCCCCCGCGGCACCTCGATTCCCGCCTCATAGTCCTCTTTCAGGGAGCGCAGTGCGGCAACGCGCCTGTTTCCCTCAATTACAACAAAGAGATCTCCCCGTCCATAGGGCCTAACTATGATGCGCTCGAAGGTCAGGAATCCGTTATGCCTGATCGAGGCTTTGAGATCATTGATCCCCTCGCCACGGATCCTTTCGAACGTCTTACGCTGAACCATTGATTCATGGAATCGCGTCGCCTGCGCGAACTGGAATGTGGGGTCATCCTGGAAGCGGTAGTTGTTCGGATCCAGCAACAGTTGATCGAGCTTCACGATTCGCTCGACACCGTTTTGCATAACTACACCCCTTTAGTCACGCGCATGCGATAAACGACGCAGGCAGCGGATTCTACAGCATATGCGCAACGCGTTGGCAGGGGACACAGTTACTGGGAGAGGCGAGGAAACAGATAGGCCCGTGCTCAGTCTTGCAGTCGTCAACAAGGGAAGACTGCCCAAGCCGTTGCACTCCGACACACAAGCGCCCCCAGGCCGTCCTGGGGCCATGGAAGGGCGCTCGATGGTGACCGACGTCGACAGTGCTGACAGCTCGGTAGCAGGTCGCAGCGTTGATCGATGGGGCGGCCGCAGAACGCGGCCGCCTGTGATCAGTTGTGGCTGTGCAGGTCATCGGTCACCGGGGGGCCGTGTTCAAAACCGTCGACGAAGCACGGTGCTCCTCGCAGACAGCCCACCAGCCTTCGCCGCCCTTGTCCTTGACCCGCACGCTTCAACGCGCTTGACGCGCGCACGGGCCCCCGCGCACAGCGCTGCCTGTGGGACTGGGGGCCGGCGCAGTCGATCCGGGTTCTGTAGCGGTTAGCTGTCCTCGGGGGTGTCGCTAACGCCGTCGGAGTTCGCTTCGGTGGTGGTGCCGGTGACGTGGTCGTGTGCCTTCTCTGCGGCGACCATCACGAGCGCTACCAATCCGCTTAGCTCCAGGAACTTGCCGAGGATGCCGTCAGCGGTCTCGCTGGAGAATGCCACCGTCATCAAGGACGTCATGACGACAGCGCCGACGTATAGAGCAAACTGCTTGAGGCCCACCTCGACCGGAAGGTATTCGATGGCTTCCGAGGCGGTGAAGTCGCGGACGGCGGCCTCCAGCTCGGCCGACAGATCCTCGGGAACGTCATCCTCGGCCGTGGCCCGGTAGCTCTCTTCCACTGCGGCAGCGCCGGCCATGAGCTGAGCCTGACTGAGGGTACGGAGCCCCTCCACCGTGCTCATCAACTGAGACAGGCCGGTCATGTCGAGGTTGGCCTGCATCCGTCGCTGCGCTTCGGCGAACGAAAGCAGAGCCCTGGACAGGCCAGCCATGGCCGGGGAGTCGACGCCAAGGAGTTGCAGCGATGTCTCACGCATCTCGGGTGTGGTCGCCATGCCGGTCACCTTGCCACAGTGCGGGCGGGCCGGGATGTGGGGACTGTAATTCGCGAGCGGTGAGACGTCAGAGTGTGCTTGCTGCCCATGGCCAGCCGCCGCGACCCTTCCCGCAGCCTGTACGACCTCTGGCCGATCCGCCCAGAGCTACGCATCAGAAGGCATCTGACATCCACGGCTGACATCAACGACGCCGGACGGAGGCATAAACCAGCGACTCTGTCCGGCCTTACCACCAGTCACCGACCGCAGCCGAAGCGGGCCCGGATCGAACTCCTAATGCGGTGCTCATCTCAGCCCGACGGAACGGAGCCAGTCGGCGAGCGCGAAGAAGTCGGCGTCCACGAGGCCCTTGGTCGGGTCGACGCGATGAAGCAATGACGGCCCGAGGTGACTGGCGTCGACCCACAGGCGGTCTATGGCGCTGATCTCGTCATCGACCCAGATGAACGGCTGGCAGTCGGCCCACTCGACAAGGCGGCGGGTCGTCCAGTGCAGACCGCGCGGGCCTTCGTCGGCGCAGGGGGTCGGCCACTCCACCACGGGCAGCCTCGGCAGTCCGATGCGTGGGGAGACAGCCTCGTTCGCCTCCTCCATCCAGGTCGTCGCCCACACAAGACGGCAGCCCAAGGCCATGAGACGCGATCCGAGCCCAGGGTCGAGCCGCTTCAGCAGTGGGTTCCCCTGATCGGGAAACGTCGAGGAGTCGGCGGCAGCGGTCTGCGGGTGGCAGGACGATGAACCGAACGGGATGAGTGGACCGTCGACTTTACCGACCGCAGGAGCTCGGATACCTGCTCTGAACTGCGACGATTCATAGACTACATGTCCGTGACGCTGAGTTGGGGTCGATGATGTCGTCCGTCCGAGTGACCCGGGGCCCCATGTCTTTGGCCAAGGGAAACGAGGCTGCGTTAGATCGGGGAACCGGGCAGCATGACGGTGTGGCTGATCTGCTGTGGGATGACGTGAGCCGTTTCTTCGACCCGGACTTGATGGGGTCTCTGCCGGACTTGCGTGTCCCAGATGCCTCGGTGGAGGACTGGCAGGCGGTCCTTGATCTTGTCGAGGCGAGAGGTTGGCAGCGCCAGTACTCCGAAGGCGAGACCGTGCTGCCGGTCCCTCGGGCGGAGACCGTGCTGTCCCGCCCGGAGCACGCTGAATGCCCGAACCTGCGGGTCTGGCCGACTGCCGATGTTCTGGCGATCTTCCGTTTCCAGGACGCCGGTGAGATCGACTTCGACATCGACCTGCGGGAGTTGCAGGGCCAGGAGCGACTTGATGGGTTCTGCGACTTCTTGCGGGAGATCGGGCGGCGCTTGGGCAAACCGGTGCTCATGGACCCGGAGGGCGATCATGGTCATCCAGTGCTCGGCCTCGACATCGACGCCGACCGAGTCGTCCTCCTGGCCGAGCCGCCGGCCAGGTGATTGCGGTCGCCGGCCGCGATTCGTAGCAGGCTCCATTGCGGAGGATCAGTCGGTAGCGCCCGCCGAGCGGAGCGAGCGGCCGAGATCGCCGGCGAGCAGACGCGGGTGGCGCCGCCACCACCACATGTCGATGGGGTCGAATCCGCTGATCCGGTGGAACTGTGACAACGAGATGCCGTCGTCGAAGACGGTGGCGGCCCGGAAACGGTCGTCGAGGGCCTTGACCTGCGGGGTCCATAGCACGATCACGCGCTCAGTGAGGATCGGCCACGCCTCGTGCAGCCAGTTCCGGCTGTAGAGGTCGTTGGTGTATTCGTCCACCAGGTCGCTGTAACCGTCCTCGACCTTGCCCACGAGCCAGGCCCATTTGTCGACCATCTCCTGGACGGTAAATGCCTTGCGCCAGCCGCGTTGACGCAGGACCTCGCCTGCTGCCGACTCGTTGTGGGGCTCCATGCGCCGGATCCTGGCACACGACTCGGTCCGGTGACCACGAGTTTCCTGTGGTCACCGGACCGAGCGGCACTCCTTGAGTTCTCAGCTGCCAGCGATTTGGGCTTCGAGGTCGGCGAGGCGCCGGTCCTGGAAGCGGAGGTTGGAGCGGGCAGCCTTGAGCCGCTCGTCGAGGGTGCGGTTGTCGGCAGTGAGCTGGCGGACCCGCTGTTTGAGGGTGGTGTTCTCGGTGGTGATCCGCTGGATGGCTTCCTCAGTCCATTCGGCCTGCAAGTCCCGGATTTGACCGAGGAGTTCGCCGATGCGGGTGCGCTGAGCCAGGATCTCGGCGTGGGTTGCCTTGAGGGCGTCCTCGGCGTTCAGCGCGCGTTCCCGCCACGTTGCCTCACGCTCGTCGGCCTGCTCGGCGAGGGTCCGGGACCGGCGTTCGCCGGCCTTGGCCATGGCCGAGGTGATGGCCGCCCTGGCCTCTGGGTTGTCGTAGAGGAAGGTGCGGGATACGTCTGAGCGTCGGGCGACGGCGGCGACGCTGATCTGGGCTTTCTCACGTCGGAGGCAGGTGATGGCCTGGTGGACGCGCTGGAGGGCCGTCTCGGTCTTGCGACGACGGGCTGACAGGGCAGCTGCCGTGCGGGGTTCTGGAAGGCTGGCGGTCTTCATGCGATGTCCTGTTCGAGATCGTCGCCGTCTGTTGTGCACGTATCGCTGTACTCGTCCTGCTCCCTGCTGCCCGCGTCGGCGAGATCGGCGGCGCGGAGGCGGTGGACCACACGCGATGGAAGTAGTCCTGCGGTTTGCGCAGGTCCAGGGCGAGCGCGTCATCAAGGAGGCCGAGGCCGGCCAAAGCCTTCTCCAGACCGTCGATGGCGCGGGCGGTCGGCTCGAAATAGCGGTGGAGGTAGTCGGCGGTGGCGTCGTTATTGGCACCCTCCGCCAGCAGCCGCCACTGCTCCCGCTTGCGCCGCCAGTAAAGAAGGTCGGCGCCGGAGAGGACGAACTTGTCGCAGTTGTGGCAGTCCAGGTTCCAGGGACAGGCGCCGCCGTCGACGACGGGCTGGAAGGTGCAGAATCCGCCCTCGGCCGGGGTGCTGCGGCGGGCGAGGTCGACGGCGATGGCCATTGCCTGCTCCTTGGTGAGCGCCTCGGACGAGTCCCCCGCGAGAAGCTCCCCCGGCGTGGCGGTACCGGGGCCGGCAACCCACACGTGCTGGAGCACGTTCTCCAGGTCAGTGTCGGAGAGATGGACGTAGTGCTCGGCCATCCTGTCCGAGACGTGCCCGAGATAGCGACGGATGTGGGTGAGGGTGGCGCCTTGCCGGAGGAGGCTGGTGGCCAGGGTGTGGCGGGCCTGGTGAGGGACACAATGGCCGATGTCCATGGAGTCGACCCAAGGACGGAAACGGCTGTAGAACCACGGTCTGCTCAGTGCGATCGTTCCGTCGGTGCTGCGGTAGTTGGTGGGGAACAGCGCGAGTCCGTCGCGTTCCTTGCCGGCGGGGGTGTAGCCGTGTTCGTCGGCGAACCGGCTGAGCGTCTTGCGCTGTCGGTCGGCGATGAGGTCGTAGAGCGACTCGGGGATGCGGATGGCCGCGTCGTAATTGCCCACCTTGGTCTGGTCGTGCCAGAGCATCGCGAGCCCGTTGAGCCGGCCGATGCAGTTCCAGCGGAGCTCGATGACCTCGCCCAACCGTCGTCCGGTGACCACGACGATCTCCCAGATGTCTCGAGCTCCCTCGTCATCCGGATCGTGGACGCGTGTGAGCTCGGCGAGATTGCGCTCGTCTGCCAGTGCGCGTGCCACCTCGTCGGCGAAGGGGCGCCGACGCTTCGGGTAGGCGGTGGCGCCGGCGTTCGGCAACGCGACGACAAACTCTCTCGCGAGGCCAAGAGCACCGGTCGCACCGTCGTCCATTGCCTTGCGGAGGATCTTGCGCGTGTGGTTGAAGACCACCGACCGCGTGCCGGTCGTGACGATGCTCGGCTTCCCATCGGACCGGACCATGGCCAGAGAGGGGAGTCCATGGCGCTCGCGATGTCTCTGATCTGCGACGAAGCGATCGGCGTGCTCCTTCGTCAAGACTGCTGGGTCGTGGCCTCCGCCAGGGGCATCGGCTTCAAGGAAAGCGCTCAGTTCAGTCATCGCACGGCGAATTTGGTCGAGTTTGTGAGCGCTGGGGCATCGGGGCGAACTTAGGATCTCGGCAAAGTAATCCCATACGATTCCCTGTAGCCATCGTTGGGAGATCCCGGTGAGGCTGATATGCCCGAGTCGCTGATCGAGGCTGATGCCGAAGTGTCTGGTCTCGATGAATCCAGCCTCCTTGGTTTCCTCGCGCGTGAAATAGACCAGACGCAACTCGTGAAGGATCTCTTTCGTGATCCCTGTGGCGGTCTTGCTCAAGGAGGAAACGTCCAGATCGATGATCGAAGTCGCATCTGTTTCGCGACAGGCATTCACTACCATGCGGAGTGCGATGACATCCCAACGAGCTGGACGCGACCGTTGGGTGTGAGTGAACAGCCCCCACTGGATCTCCTTTTGCGTCAGCGGACGCAGGCCACGCACGTTCAACTGAGCGGGCAGGGCGACTGCGGTCTCTGCAGTGCACCATGCCTGGAACCAGTTGTGGTCCGTGTAACTGACTGCGGCTTGGTCGTCACGCCACCATCCCTGCGAAATCGATGCGCCGCCGGGGGCACCTGCCCTCCGGTAGGCGTTACCATGCCGACGACATAGTCCGAGTGGCGACTCTGCCAACAGAGGACAGACCAGTACCGCGCAGGCCCCGAACCCCGGAGAAGGGCTTTGCTCGGCGACCCACCCATCCAAGTCGAGTGCGGCTTCTTTTCTAGCTCGCGCCCGACTCCACTTCTTGAAGTGCAATTCGCAGAGACGATACTCACCCGGTCGCGCGGGACGCTCGGGACAGATCAGGCAAGACATATTGCCGTAATGATCGGTTGATTGGCCCAAAGGTTCAGCAGTGCTGAGGAAAGCAGACCGGCTGACTCCTTGCTTCGCGACGGTGAGCCACTCTTCTCGATGGCTGTGGCAGAAGTCGCCGAGGCCGGTAGCGCGCTCGCAACCACCGACCCGGCAAAACCATCGATAGGTCTGGTGTCCCTGTGGGATTTGGATGATGTCGTCGCGAAACAGAGGGTCGAAGGAGGGCGCGTTCATCAGCGCGGTGAGGATCTCCAAACGATCTCTGCCGATCCGCGTGTCGTTCTGATGCGAGGTCAGCAAGGGCAACAGGAAGGCGTCCCGGCGCTTCATCGGTTCTCACCCCAGACCGTACGCAGAGCAGCGTCGAAGACCGGATCGTGGATGTCGACGTGGCCGTAGACCTCGTCGACCATCGCGGCCGAGGCCCAGCCACCCGCGTCCCGGGCGATCAGGGTGTTGCCGTTCGCAGCGTCGAGAACAGCCGAGGTAAAGGTGTGCCGGAAGGCATGGGGCTTCACCAGCCCCAGACCAGCGCGTTTCCCTGCCCGGCTGAGCATCCGGCGGGCGCCGACCGGGGTCCACGGCTGGCCGGCATCGGCGCCGTGCAACTGGACCAGGAGCATGCCGTGCCGAGTGCCGCGCGGGTACTCGGTCGTCATGTACTCGAAGTAAGAGTGCACCATCGCCGGGCTGACTCGCTTGATCAGCCCGCCGGTGACCGTCCCTCTCGTGACCTGCCACGGGTGTTTGGTCTTGGCCTCGGCCTGGTTCGGGTTGCCGGGCCGGTGGCAGACGTGCAGGTGCGGGGTGCGGCATTCGCCGCAGGCCGCGTTATCCCGCAGGTGCAGGTCGACCAGGTGCAACCCGCACAGTTCGCCGATCCTCAGGCCCCCGTCGGCGAGCCAGTCGACCACCAGCCGGTCCCGCGCGGCGTTCACCGTCTCCAGCAGCTTCTCTCTCGCCCCGTCGGGCAACATCTTCGGGTGCCGGCGGTGCGGCCCCTTCGGTGCCAGCGGGTTCGTGGGCAATGGCGACTTCGTGTGACCGAGGAACGAGCGGCGGCGGTCCACCCGCGCCGGCAGCCGGGACCTGTCGAGCTTCCTGCCGAGCTCGCCGTTCGTGCCGAGGGAGGCTTGATGCAGGTAGAAGCCCTTCAGACAGGCCGCCGCGGTCGATAGCGCGGAGCGGCTGTAGGGGCGCTTGCCGACCCGCCACGGTTCTCCGAGAGGCATGCGGACCTCGGCGCCGACCATCCCCATGTACCGTTCCACGTCGCGCAGTTGGACCGCATCGAAGGCCAGGCACTCGCGCTCCAGCCAGCGCAGATGGTCCACCAGGTAGTACGCGTAGGTCTTCTGTGTGCCCGAGCCTTCATGCTCGCGCAGGAACCTGTCCGCCTCCGTGTGGAGCGTGCCCTCAGGCCAGACGATCGTCCATGATCTCCGCCCGTCCTTCCGCTCGATCCGCTGGACCCTCAGGTCTCCGATCACGACGTGCCGTGCCACTTGTCCTCCGTACCGACTCCGGAACGTAAGTGACGTCCCGGTCCCGGTCGGTAAACGAGCCTGTGACGTCCTGGTCACAGGCCCAGACGGACATCACGGGCGGCATTATCCGCGGTCGGTAAAGTCGACGTCGAGGAAGAGGAGGGGACGCTCCGTCGCGCTTGTCACGACGGCACGATAGCCCGGCTTGGCAAGGCAGAGGCTCCGCCGTTATTGGGCCGTCTCTGGGCCGTCCGAGGCCGCTCGACAGTGCCCGACAACGACCGATGACGGCCGCTGAGAGCGGAGTGATCAGGGCGATCACCAGCGAAAACCCAGCTCACCAAGATCCCCGGCAAGACCCAGGGCAAGAAGAAGTAGGAAGCAGCTACGAATAAGCCCCCTGCCTGCGGTTCTCCGCGAGCAGGGGGCTTACTGCCGGGCCGGGGCCGAGCGTTCGCGGCCCTGGTGGCGTTACTTCGACGACGAGTCGGACCGCAACAGCTGGACCTCGGCGAGGTTGGCGTTGCCACCATGTCCGTCGTAGACCCGCAGCATCGGGATCACCGTGTGCTGGGGCAGCTTGAACGTGTACCACTGCTGGTCACTGGTCACGCCCGCGACGGTCAGGAAGGTCGTCCAGGTTTTCCCGCCGTCGGTGGAGCTCTGCAGCACCGTGCCGTTGGCCCGGTCCGGGTACTTCGCACGGGGGCGGATCAGCACCGCGTCGACCGCCAGTGAGGAGCCGTCGGTCGGTTTGACGGTCACCCAGCCGGTCGAGGCGGTGGTGTCGGTGTACGTGGCGATGTCGCCGTCGAACATCCGCCATCCGTTGGCTGCCGTGGTACCGGTCCCCGGCCACTGCGGGGTGGACGCGTCGACCCAGCCCTGGTCGATCTGGTCCGGCACCATATGGGTGTTCCACAGCTGGAGCGACGACCCGTCGGTGGTCTGGAAGACCGTCGAGCCGGGTTCGCCGTCGGCCGTCGTGTAGTCGGCCGTGAAGCGCAGTGCGCGGCCGAAGTCCACGTCGTCCGGCAGCACCGCCGTGGCGCTCCAGTGCTCACTGTCGGTGCTGGTGACCTCCGCGTCGATGTCCTCGATGCGCACGTTCACCTTGGCCAGCGGCTGCGTGGCCACCAGGTCGAGCGTCACCTTGTCGCCGTTGACGGCCCGCTTGGGGTCGGAGTTGCTGGACGAGAGCGTCGCCGACTTGACGGCCTGCGCCGTTTCGACCCGGGAACCGTGAATCCGGAGCTCGCCGAAGGAGGAGATCCCGGGGTAGCTCGGGTCGGTGGGCACGCCCGGGTCGTCGACCTGGACTTTGAAGAACCGGAACGTCTTGTCCTGGACCTTGGACAGGACCGGAATGGTCTCCATCTTGAAGTCCGGGGTGGTGTTGGTGGTCTCCCGTGAGGTCAGCAGGGTCCAGGTGGAGCCGTCGTTCGACCCGTAGACGTTGGCGCCCTCGGAGCGGTTGCCGAAGTTGTACCGGGCCTGGAGCCCGAACGCGTCGGCCCGCACCCCGAATCCCGTCCCGAAGTCCAGCGTGAACGGAGCCCTCAGATCGCCGGAGAAGGTGTTGATGTCACCGTCGGTCATGTTCCAGACATTGGCCTCGGACAGGGACGAGGTCACCAGCGCCGGATAGCTCAGGGTGCCGTCGGCGAGCTTCGGGTTGAGCAGTCGCAGCGCCTTCACCGCGTCCTGCACGGTGACCAGCCCGGCCGAGAAGGTGCTGTCATCGGCCGTGTCGATGGTGGCCTTGACGGAGGACACCGCGTCCTTGAACTTCTGGAGGGGTGCGCGGACGTATGTCGCCTTGGGGTCGAACCCGTCCTGTGCCGCGGTGAGCGCGCCCGCCCGGTCCGGTGCGACCACCAGGTCGAGCTTCAGGACGGTGTCGGTCTTGCCGTCGGAGGCGACGACGGACGCGTGGACGTCACCGGTCTGGGAGCTCGTCTGGGAGCTCGTGGGTGTCCAGCTGAACGCTCCGGTCGTGCTGTCGACCGTGGCGCCTTCGGGAAGGCCGGAAGCCTCGTAGGTGAGGGTGTCGTCGCCCGAGTCGGTCGCGGCGAGCGACCGCTTGAGCGGCGCCCCGGCCACACCGACCAGTGTGGTCCGCTGCCCTTGCGGGAAGGCCGGCGGGGTGAGCTGGGCCTTGGCCTGGAGGTTGACGCTGTCGATGTCGACGTTCACATCGGAGGCGCCGGTGACCGTGTAGTACGCCAGGTTGTCGCCCGCGGTGCTCCCGTGAAGGATGCCGAGGTCCATGTCGTACGTGACGTAACGCCACTTGCCGTGGGTGTCGGGCAGGCTCACCGTGTGGTACGGCTTCAGCGACATGTCCTTGCGGATCTCCAGGGTCGCCGGGCCGTTGGTGCGGATCAGCACCCCCACCGGGCTGTATCCGTTACGGCTGTCGTACATCAGGGTGCGGACCGCGATGGTGGCGCCCTTCTTCGACGCCCGCATCCGGACCATGTCGCGTCCGTCCTCCTCGCGGACCCCGGAGCGGCCGTCGAGGGGGATGGAGCGGTGCGCCATCCGCACCAGGGGGTTGTCCTGCTTCGGGCGGGTCTGCCCGGCCACCTTCTCGGGCAGCGACAGCCAGTAGTCCGGGTTGTAGTCGGGGTTGCTGTTCCAGAAGTTGTACGCCCCTGTCCCCCAGAAGAACTCGGGGCCGTCGGCCTGCTCCTTGACCTTCGCGAGGTTGGGGGCCACTTCCTTGACGTCGACCCCGAACTCGTACCGGTAGATGTTGTAGAGCTCGTCGATGGGCTGGAACACGCGTCCCCGGTAGGCCTCGGAGAGCTTGCCGGGACCGCCCGTGGTGTCGATCCACGGGACGGTCTTGCCCGTCATGTACGCGTACCAGGCGTCCGCTCCCGCGAGCAGCCGGTCGTTGCCGAACCGGAACGGGGACACGGCGCTCGGCTTGCTGGACACGGTGCCGGCGACCGGGTCCAGCCGGGTTTTCTGCACCGTGAGCATGCGCGAGATCTCCGTCGCGATGTCGATGCCGTCCCATGCGTGCGCCTGGTCGCGGCCCATCTCCTGGTGCTGTACGAACGAGTAGCCGTATTTGTTCAGCGGGTCGTCCGCGCTGATCACGCGGAGCAGGGAGTTCAGGGCCCCGTTGGTGTCGCGGTTCGGGTTGGACTTGTTGACCGAGAACCACTCGACAGCCTGCTCGTAGCCGGCCCGGTTGTCGGTGAACACGTAGCCGGCCAGCTCACCGACGATCGGGTACAGCTGCTGGTTCATGAAGAAGGTGTTGCCGTAGAGCAGGGTCTTGATGACGGGCGTCACGAGGTTCTTGGTCAGGTTCGTGGTGTCCGAGTCGGTCCAGCCGGTGTCGTAGCCGTCGGAGCCTGGATTCACGCTGGAGTAGCGGAAGATCTCGGCCGCGGCGAGCATGCGCATCAACGGGACGCCGGCGTGGATGTGGTCGTCCGGATACGGCGCGACCTTCTCGGGGTCCATGTGCGACCACGTCCGGATGATGTGCATACCGTTCGCGCGGTAGACGGGGTCACCCGTGATGAAGTACTCGATCGCCTGGGTGTAGGCGCCGAAGGCATCCTGGATGAACCTGGACTCGATGCCCTGCGAGTTGAACGCGTCCGACTTCGGGGTGTCGACCCCGGACCCACCGTTGACGGGGGTGAGGGTGCGCGACGCGTACGTGGTGCCGTGCATGGACGCGTAGTAGGAGGCCCATGGCTCCACGCCGTCAAGCACCTGGCGGCGAGCCAGCCGCAGGCTCGACGCGCTCACCGCGATACCGGGGTGGACGAACCCGTCGCTGCTGGTGACCTCCTTCAGCGTGACGGCGGGGAAGGCGTCGCCGGTCACCGGGCCGGAGGTGGTCGCCGCCGCAGCGGAGGACGCCGGAACGAAGGCCGCGAGCAGAGCACATGCCACGGTGGCTATCGCCCACCACCGCGTATGTCTGAGCCTCATCCCTGATTTTTTCCACATACAACTCTCCAGTGGGTGTGGGTGCCTGCCGGGAATGAGTGGGGGGTGAGGGGGCGGACTCCGGTCAGACGGCGCCCTGGGTGAGAACCACGGGGTTGGAATACGCTTTCTACATCAGCGGGTCGTCGGCGGTGTCCGATGCGGGTGAGTACGGCCGTAGCACTGCCCAGTACCCAGGTCACGCCCGGTTGTCACATGATTCTGCATGGCTCCGCATGGCTGCGGACTTCTTAGAAACCGATTTCTGTGAACCATAGATACCCCGGCCCCACCACACAAGAGGCGTGCGCAGACAGTCCCGACAGGCGTATGCGGCCGCGCCCCGGCCGCCTGCCGCCCGCCGCGCGGTGGCGAGCCGGTCAGTCGGCTCTCCACCCACCCACTCTTGAATAACCGCTTGATGCAGTACTTGATGTAGAGCAAGCATCTTTTTATGAGGAGGTGGGGGGAGGGCCCTGCGCGCTGCCCTTGCGCTCGAGCGCCACCCGGGCCGAGCCGCCCGACTGCGGGTGCGTCATGCGCCGTCGTCCTCCTCCAAAGCATCGCGGATGTCCGCGGCCTGGGGGGTGTTGGAGGGCCAGGTGGCCAGCAGGCGTTCGAGGAGGGGGCGATGCGTGTAGAGGTGGGCGGTGAGGACGAGGGCGCCGGCCAGTTGAAGCTCGAGTTCCGGAAGGTCGGTCAGCCGTACCGCGATGTCGGCGGCCTGCTCGGATTCCGCCGAGGCCAGCGCGCTTGCGCACGCCGCGCGGACTCGCAGGGGGCGGTCCTCGTCCAGGGCCATCGTCCCGAGCTGGGCGACAAGTTCGAAGTCCTCAGGGACATCGCAGGCGTAGAGGCACTGCCCGGCGGCGGACACGGCGCCATCGTCGACGACGTCGCCGTTCACAGCGCGCAGCGCGGCGGTGATCAGTGGGGCGTCCGCGGCTTCGGCGTGGTTCTGGATCGCCCACAGTGCGCTGGCCCGGTCCTGCCCTCGTGCTTCCGGCAGCGGCGTCCCGCGCAGCACCCACCGGGCGCGGTCCAGCACCTCCGCGGCGTACTCGTCCAGTGGGTTGCCGAAGCCCCACCGGGCTTGCCGGTCCTGGTAGTGGAAGTACTCCAGCGCCGTGCACACCGCGTCCCGTCGACCGGAGCGCAGCAGGCTGAGGAAGGCGGCGCAGGGGTCCGGGTTCCGGTCCGCCGACTTGAGCAGTTCGTCCCGGTCGGCCGCCACCGCCAAGTCGTCGAAGCGGTGCCGTTCCCAGTACGCGAGCGTCATGGCCAGAGCCTACTAAGACGCCTGCCGCGCTCCACGGCATCCATGCGGCAGTCCGACCACACACCGTGCATACCTGTACAGCACTTCGCCGCCATGGGCGCCAGCGACGAACGCCGACTGCCGCACGTACGGAATCCTCTCCCCGAGGAACGCCCCGCGCTCTGACATCCGGGCCACTGGTCATGGAGCTGCCGGCGGCCTGACCAGCTGTTACCCATGTCCCGTACGGCGGTCCCTTTGGGGTCGCCGTACGGGACACAACAACAAGCGGCAAGCGCCAGTCACTCGCGGGCGCCGATCGCCTCCGCCGGGTGCTGGCGGAGGGCCAGGCGGGCCGGGAGGGCGGTGGCGGCCAGGGCCAGGGCGGCGGTGGGGGCGAGGATCGCGAGGTAGGTGAGCGGGGGGATGTGGGGGGTGGAGGAGTCGGTCATGCCGGTGGCGTAGGCGGTCAGGGTGAGGAAGGCGATACCGGTGCCGAGGGTCGTGGCGATGACGAGGGCGGTGAGGGTTTCCAGGCGCAGTACGCGGAGGACTTGGCGGCGGGTGGTGCCGACCAGCCGGAGCAGGGCGAGTTCCCGGGAGCGGTCGGAGGTGGACATGGAGAGGGTGTTGATGACGGCGATCGCGGTGAAGGCGATGATCAGGCCCATGGCCACGTAGTTGACCTCGGCGTTGGTCGTGCTTGCGGCGACGGCCTCGGCGCGGTCCATGACCGTGACTCCGGGGACGGCCGAGGCCAACTTGGACAGTTCGGCGCGGGGCAGGTCGGGGGCCGTGACGAAGAGGGTGCCCATGGGGTTGTCGACGTGCGGGGCCACCGTGGCGTGGGAGAGGGTGAGGTCGCCGTAGCCCAGGCCGCGGGTGTAGAGGGCGGCGACCTTGAGGGCGGCGGGGGTGCCGTCGCCCAGGGTGAGGTGGACGGTGTCGCCCACGGATACGCCGAGCCGGTCGGCGGCGTTCTCACTGACGGCCAGGGAGTCCGTACCGAGGTGGCGCAGGGAGCCGGCGACCACGCCGAGGTCGGTGGTCCGCTCGAGGCCGGCGGGGGTCACCGCCTGCGCCCCGTACTTTTTCAGGCCGACCCGTACCGAGGTGTGCAGGACTTCGGTGACGGCCTCGACGCCGGGCCGGTCGCGCAGGGACTCCGCGAGGGAGGCGGGGACGCGGGGGCCGAGGACGTAGTCGGCGCGGTTGCCGGAGGCGGCCTCGTGCTGGGCGGCGTGGCTCATCGTGGTCTGGCTGAACAGGATGGTGCAGGTGAGGGCGGTGAGCAGGCACAGCGGGGTGATGATGGAGGCCAGCCGCCGGGAGCCGGCCCGCAGGTTGGCCGCGGCCAGGTGGCCGCCGACGCGGGAGGCGCGGAGGGGCAGGGAGAGCAGGGCGACCGCGGCGCGGGCCAGGAGGGGGCCGAGGAGGGAGACCGCGATGGTCCAGATCAGCGCGGTGAGCAGCACCACCGGGCCGGAGGCCGCCTCGGTGGACAGCGTGGACAGTACGAGGGTGAGTACGGCCCCGGCGGCGGTGGCGAGGAGTCCGGCCACCAGCCGGACCCAGGGCAGTCGGGCGGTGGGCAGCGCCGCATCGCCCAGCGCCTCGACCGGGCGTACCCGGGCCGCCCGGCGGGCGGAGAGGCGGGCGGCGGCCCAGGCGGCCAGCGCGGTGGCGAGCAGTGCGGCGAAGGCGGGGAAGGGGCTGACCACGAGCGCCAGATGTTCCGGTACGGCGCCCAGGGCCACGAACCGGGACCGCAGCCAGAAGCCGAGCCCGATGCCGACGGCGGAGCCGAGGAGGCCCGCCGCGACGGCGGTCACCAGCGCCTCGCCGGCCAGCAGCCGGCGCAGCTGCTTCGGGGTGGCCGCGACGGCGCGCAGCAGGGCGATCTCCCGCTGCCGCTGCTGGACGGAGAGCGCGAAGGTGCCGGCCACGACGAGGATGGCGACCAGGAGCGAGGTGCCGCCGAGCGCTCCGCCCATGCTGATGAGCTTGACGCGCGCCTGTTCCGCGTCGAGGAATTCCACGGTGCCGCGGCCGTCCCCGGTGTACTCCAATGCCTTCGTCCCGCGCAGGGCGGCGGTCACATCCGGCTGCTGCCCGGCCTTCGGGAAGACGCCGATCGCGCTGACCTGGCCGGGGCGGCCCGCGAGCCGCCGTGCCTCGGCCGGGGCGAAGAAGAGCGTGTCCTGGCTGGGCAGGGCCTGCCGGGTGACGCCCGACACCCGGTACGTGGCGGGGCCGGCCGAGGTCAGAACGGGCAGCCGGGCGCCCACGCGGGCACCCGAGCGGGCGTCGACGACCACCTCGTCGGCGGCCTTGGGGGCATGGCCGGAGGCCAGGGCGAAGGGGGTGAGCGCCGCCGAGTCCCAGCCGTGGCCCTGGGCCGGGCCGGTCTTGGCGGACGCGGGGGTGGACACGGGGAAGGTCACCTCGGCGACCACCTCGCGTACGCCCGGGGACCGGCGCAGCCGCTGCGCCAACGACGCCGGTATCCAGGCGCGTTCGGCGATCGGCTTCGCCTTGTGCTTCGTCTTGCCGTTGGACTTGTGGATCGTCTGGTGCACGTACTGGTCACCGGCCACCAGCACCGGGGCGCCCGCGTAACGCTCGGGCGCGACCCGGCCCCGCAGCCCGGTCTCCAGCAGCATCCCGCAGGCGGTGACGAGCGCGGCGGCGCACAGCAGGGTGACGAACGCGCCCACGAAGGCGGCCTTGCGGTGGCGCAGCGTCTTGAGTGCGAGGGTCAGCACGGCCATCAGTTCCACGCTCCCAGCCGGGTCATCCGCTCGGCGATCTTGTCGGAGGTCGGGGCGCCCATCACATCGACGATGCGGCCGTCGGCCAGGAAAAGGACGGTGTCCGCGTACGAGGCCGCCACCGGGTCGTGGGTGACCATGACCACCGTCTGACCCATGTCGTCGACGGTCTCCCGCAGCAGGGTCAGGACATCGCGGGCGGTCATCGTGTCGAGCGCTCCGGTCGGCTCGTCGCCGAAGATCACCTCGGGGCGGGCGGCCAGCGCGCGGGCGAGCGCGACGCGCTGCTGCTGGCCGCCGGAGAGCTGGGCGGGGCGGCGGGCCGTACGCCCCTCAAGTCCCACGCGTCGCACGATCTCGCCCAGCCACGCCTTGTCCGGGCGGGCCCCGGCCAGCCGCAGCGGCAGGGTGATGTTCTCCAGCACGGTGAGCGACGAGATGAGGTTGAACGCCTGGAAGACGAACCCGACCCGCTGCCGCCGCAGCCGGGTCAGCTTCGTCTCGTCCATCCCGGTCAGGTCCGTGTCCCCCAGCCGGACCGTGCCCGAGGTGGGGGTGTCGAGGCCGGCGGCGCAGTGCAGGAAGGTGCTCTTGCCCGATCCGGAGGGGCCCATCACCGCCGTGAAGGTTCCCTGGGCGATGTTCACCGATACCTCGCGGAGCGCGGCGACGGCCCCTTGGCCCTTGCCGTACACCCTGCTGACTGCGTCCAACCGCACTGTGTCTGCCATGGCTTCAACCCTGCTGGCCAGGCACGATACGGGCCATGGAGCTGATCATGTCCGAAGCATGACCTCGTCATGATCCGGACTGAGCGCAGCTCAGCTGGTATACCTGGCCGCGTGATACGGGTGCTTTTGGCGGAGGATCAGCACATCATCAGGGAGGCGCTGGCGGCGCTGCTCGGCCTCGAGGAGGACATCGAGGTCGTCGCCACCGTCGACTCCGGGACCGCGGCCGTGGACGCGGCCAGGGTCTATCAGCCGGACATCGCCGTGCTCGACATCGATATGCCGGGGACGATGGACGGTCTTGAGGCGGCGGCCGTGGTGCGCGAGAAGGTGCCCGGCTGCCGGGTGTTGATGCTCACCGCGTACGGCAAGCCGGGGCATCTGCGCCGGGCGCTCGGCGCGCGGGTGGACGGGTTCGTGCTGAAGACCGCGCCGCCGGACGACCTCGTCGGCGCGATCCGCAAAGTGGCGGTGGGCGAGCGCGTGCTCGACGCCTCGCTCGCGGTCACCGCATGGGACCTGGCCGACAACCCGCTCACCCCCCGCGAGGTCGAGGTGCTGCGGCTGGTGGCCCAGGGCGCGGAGGCCACCGAGATCGCGGCGCAGGTGCATCTGACGGCGGGGACGGTACGCAACTACCTCACCGCGATCGTCACCAAGCTCAACGCCCGCAATCGCACCGATGCCGTCCGTATCGCGACGGAAGCGGGCTGGATCTAGGGCCCGGTTAGCGGAGCCGGTGGCGGTCCGCCCAGGAGGAGATCGCGCCGGCGACCTGGGCCGGGCGGTCCTCGGGAGCGTGATGCCCGGCCGCTCCGCAGTGGACGGTCTCCAGGGCGGCGATGTGCTCGGCGCACCAGCGGGCCATGTCGGGGCCGATCAGCAGGGTCGGCGAGCCCTCGAAGGTCATGAGCAGCTTGGGGACGTCATCGCTCTTCGCGAGCCAGGCGTCGTACGCCTCGATACGGGCGACGAGTTCCGCCGGGTCGCCGCCCAGGGGCATTTGGCGGGCCCACGCCAGGACGGGCCGTCGGCTCTCGGGCGTGGGGAAGGGGGCGAGGTAGGCGGCCAGTTCCTCGGCGGCCACCGGGGTGAGCACCCCGCCGGTGAACGCCTGGCGGACGAAGAGGTTCTGGTCGAGCACCATCTCCTCGCCCGTGCCGGGGGTACGGATCGCCTCGGAGCGCTTACGGGCCTGCGGGGACAGGTCGTCCCAGGCCATCGGCTTCACGATGCTCTCCAGGAAGGCCAGGCCGAGCACCCGTTCAGGGTGTCTGGCCGCCCAGTCGAAGGCGAGCGCGCCGCCCCAGTCGTGGCCGATGAGGACCACCCGGTCCAGGTCGAGTGCGTCGAACCAGGCGTCGAGGTATCGGGCGTGGTCGGCGAACTGGTAGGGGATGTCCGGCTTTCCGGACCGGCCCATCCCGATCAGATCCGGGGCCAGCAGCCGCCCGTGGCCGACGCCGGACGTGACGTTGCGCCACAGGTGGGAGGAGCTGGGGTTCCCGTGGAGGAACACGAAGGCCGTCCCGTCGCCCGACTCCTCGTAGTACATCGTCGAGTCGAGAACACGTGTCTCAGGCATGTCGATTGGTCCTTTCGGCCGAGAGGTCGCGTCGGCGCTTTCGGCGCGTCGCTCATGACAGAAACAGTACATGGCTACTATGTCCATGGCTACTAAATTCTGTGGGCGCTGAATCGGCGGCCGCGCGATCCAAGGCGGGCCGGCTGCTACGGAGTTCTGCCGAGCGGTCCGGCCTCGTACGGCACCCACGCGGCCAGTTCGAACCAGCCGTCGCCGCCCGTCTCCACGGTCAGCCTCCCGTCCAGCGCCGCCAGCCGGGTCGTCAGATTCCCGATCCCCGACGACCCCGGACGGCCGCCCGTACCGCGCGCCCCGTCATTGCGTACGACCAGCCGTACGCCGCCGCCCTCGGAGACCGTCGAGATCGTGCAGGAGCGGGCGTCGCTGTGCCGCAGCACATTGGTCACCGCCTCCCGCAGCACCGCGCTCAGCGCGGTCTCCACCTCGGCCCGGAGTGCCCCGAGGCCGCCGAGGCCGTCGGGGCCGTCGTGCGCACCGCGAACGGCCAGGGACACCTCGGCCGAGACGCCCGCGGCGGTCAGTACCGAGCGCACCGAGGCGGCCTCCGCGGTCAGCGACATACTGCCCACGCCACCGGAGGCCGCCCGCAGATCGGCCTCGCCGCGCTCGGCCATGACCAGGACGTTCGCGAGCTGTGCACGGGCCTGCTCGGGCGGCAGTCTGCGCGCCAGTTCGCAGGTCAGCAGCATCCCGGCCAGGCTGTGGCCGAGCAGGTCGTGCAGGTCTCGGGCCGCGCGCAGGCGTTCCTCGACCACCGCCGAGCGGGCCAGCCGCCGCTGCGCCTCCTTGAGTTCGTTCACGATCTGGTCGAGGCGCAGCAGCCCGTAGACGACCAGCCCGGTGACCACGGTGCTGACGGTGTAGTTGACCGTCATCGCGACCGACAGGCCCACCCGCGGCCCGATGAACGCGACGCTCGCCATCACACAGCCGACCAGCGGCCAGGCCACGGACCGGCGGAACGCGAGCAGCAGCGGCCCGGCGAGGAACCCGGCGACCCCCAGCCAGACGCGGCCGAACGCGAGGATCGGCAGATACGTGAACAGCGCCATCACCGCGAGCGCCACCATGTGCCGTCCGTGCACCGAACGGACCTGAAGCGCGATCACCACGGCAAGGCACGCGGCGGCGGGCAGGACCCGGTCGCCGTCCACCATCAGCAGCGCCTTGAGCGAGAAGCCGACCAGCACGGTGACGAGCAGGGTGAGGGAGAGCGCGGGGGCGTGCCGGTCGTCGGCCGGCTCCCGGGGGCGTGTCACATCGGGAAGCGCGGCCTCCACGACCTGCCGCCCTTCGCGGGTCAGCCCGGTCGTCAGGGTGCCGCCCGCGTCCGCGATCCGGCCGGGCAGATCGCCCAGGCTCTCGTCGTCCGCGGTCCGCGCTCCGTCGCTGACGACGCGCAGCCGGATCCGTCCGCCCTCGGCGGCGGTCTCGATCAGGCAGCCGGTGGCCGTGCCCTGCCGGACGATGTCGGTCACGGCCGCGCGCAGCACGCCCGCGAGCAGCGCGCCCGCGGGGCCGAGGGGTTCGGTGTGCCCGGTACGCACCTCCACCGGGACCTCGGCCGCGGTCAGCATCGCCCGCGCCGCCGTCACCTCGGGCGCCAGCGACATGGAACGGTAGGACGCCGCGGAGCGCCGGGCGTCGGCGAGGCAGTCGCGCGCCGAGCGGGTGACGTCGGCGAGCAGCCGCTCGGCCCGCTCCGGCTTCGCCAGGGCCGCCCGTACACCCGTGGTGATCTCGGCGAGCCCGCGCCCGAGGCCGTCGCTCAGCTCACCGGCGATCCGCAGCCGCTCCTCGGCGACCGCGGCCGCCGTCAGGCTCAGCCGGGCGGCGTGGAGCTCGTCGGCCCGCTCCGTGAGCCGGGTGAGTCCGTAGATCACCAAGCTCATCAGCACCATGCTGACGGCCGAGTCCACGGGCCCGCGGACCACCGCGCCGACGGCGACCGGTACGGCCAGCGGCCACACCGGGGTCAGTAGGAGCGAGCCGCCGAGAAAGCCGAGGATGCCGACGGAGGTGCCGGTGGCGTACACCGCCGCGTAGCACGCGGCTGCTTGTGCGGCGAGCAGCCATGGCCACGCGGGGCGCCACCGGCGCGGTACGGGCAGTACGTGGAGCAGTTGGAGGCCGAACACGACGGGCGCGAGCCACGACCCGCCGACCAGGAAGACGGTCGCGAAGGCGGCCAGCACCACGACGGTGACGGCTCGCGCCGGACCGGACACCAGACCTCCCCCGCCAGCAGCCGCGCCCAGATGCCCAAGATGACCAAGATGGCCAAGATCCTAAACCTTGAAGGGCCTTCGACCGGACATCGGTCGAAGGCCCTTCAAGGTGAGGCGAATGTGTCAGCCGCAGCTGCCGCCGCAAGAGCAGGAGCCGCCGGACTGGCAGCCGCAGGAGCAGCTGGAACCGCAGCCGCACGCGCCCAGGATGGGCAGCGGGGGGCGGTGTTCGGCGGCCGGCCGGGCGGGGTCGGCGGGGGTGGGAGTGGGGAAGTCGGCCATGAGTCGCCTCCTTGGGAGGTCTTCGGGAGATCTGCTCGGGAGATCTGCGGGAGGGGTCACCTCCTGCCCATGGTCAGGTCCTCCCGCCCCGCCCGTAGCGGCGCATGGACGGCGCGCGGATGCACGGGGCCCGCCGCGCGGTGGGCGCGTACCCGGCGCGCGAGGGCGCGCCGGGATGCCGTCACGCCCCCGCGGAGACGCGGTCACGCCCCCGCTGGAGCGGCCTTACGCCCCCTCGGTAGCCTCCGACTGCGCGAGCTCGTCGGCGTGCTCCCCGGTGACCAGGTACACCACGCGCTTGGCGACCGAGACCGCGTGGTCGGCGAACCGCTCGTAGTAGCGGCCCAGCAGCGTCACATCGACGGCCGTCTCTATGCCGTGCTTCCAGCGGTCGTCCATCAGGTGCTGGAAGAGGGTGCGGTGCAGCAGGTCCATCGCGTCGTCGTCCTCCTCCAGCTGGAGCGCGAGGTCGACGTCCTTGGTGATGATCACCTCGGCGGCCTTGGCCATCAGCCGCTGCGCCAGCTGGCCCATTTCCAGGATGGTCGCGTTCAAGTCACGCGGAACGGCCGAGTCCGGGAAGCGGAGCCGGGCCAGCTTGGCGACGTGCTGGGCGAGGTCGCCCGACCGCTCGAGGTCGGCGCTCATCCGCAGGCTGGTCACCACTATCCGCAGATCCGTGGCCACCGGCTGCTGCCGGGCCAGCAGCGCGATCGCCCGCGCCTCCAGGTCGCGCTGCAGGCCGTCGACCTTCTCATCTGCGGCGATGACACTCTCGGCGAGCTTGAGGTCCGCGTCGAGAATCGCCGTGGTGGCCCGGCCGATGGCGGAGCCGACCAACCTGGCCATGTCGACGAGGCCGTCCCCGATCGAATCGAGCTCCTCGTGGTACGCGTCCCGCATCAGTGACCCTCTCTCGCTGTCTTTCGCTGCTGACTCTCGGTGGACTCGTCACTCGCCGCCCCCCAGGCTTACACGTTCCGGCTGGAACGCGTCGGGTTCCGGCATCCGGAGTGAACCGCCACTGACGCCCCGGTGAACTCTGGGAAACGTCTCCCCACGGGTGCCCGTCTGGGGCTGTGGAGCTGTCTCGTGCCCCGCATAACCTGGATGCATGAACGTGAACGCGGCGATCGCCGCACTGGCGGCGCTCGCCGGGCTGTGCACCGGCGTCATCGCCATGCTGGCGTTCCGCTGGAGCGAACGCGAACAGGCGAAGCCTACGCGCTCCTCACTGCACACCGACGCCGTGCTGCCGCCCGGCGTGGACACCGTGCTCTCCGTCCTGCGCTCCTCGGCCGTCGTCCTCGACGAGGCGGACGCCGTGGTCAAGGCCAGCTCCGCGGCGTACGCGCTCGGGCTGGTCCGCGGCGGGAAGCTGGCCGTCGAGCCGATGATGCAGATGGCCCGCGACACCCGGCGGGACGGCGAGATCCGCCAGATCGAACTGGACCTGCCCCGGCGCGGCACGGGCCGCGGCGAAGCCCTCGCGGTGTCGGCCAGAGTCGCCCCGCTGGGCTCCCGTCTGGTGCTCCTCCTGGTGGAGGACCTCACCGAGGCCCGCCGGATCGAGGCCGTACGGCGCGACTTCGTCGCGAACGTCAGCCATGAGCTCAAGACCCCCGTCGGCGCGCTGTCGCTGCTGTCCGAGGCCGTGATGGACGCCTCCGACGACCCCGAGGCGGTCACCCGCTTCGCCGGCCGGATGCAGATCGAGGCGACCCGGCTGACCAGCCTGGTCCAGGAGCTCATCGACCTGTCCCGGGTGCAGAACGACGACCCGCTGGAGGACGCGGAGCCGGTCCGCGTGGAGGAACTGGTCGCCGAGGCCATCGACCGGTGCCGCCACCAGGCGGGCACCAAACAGATCACCATGGCCACCGGCGGCACCGCCGATCTGCACGTATGGGGCAACCGCGGCCAGCTGGCCGCCGCGCTCGGCAACCTCGTGGAGAACGCCGTCAACTACAGCCCGGCCCGTACCCGCGTCGGCATCGCGGCCCGCCGTATCCCCGCCACCGGCGGCGATCAGATCGAGGTCGCCGTCACCGACCAGGGCATCGGCATCTCGGAGAAAGACCGCGAGCGGATCTTCGAGCGCTTCTACCGGGTGGACCCGGCACGCTCGCGACAGACCGGCGGGACCGGGCTCGGGCTCGCCATCGTCAAGCATGTGGCCGCCTCGCACGGCGGGGAGGTCACGGTGTGGAGTGCCGAGGGACAGGGCTCCACATTCACCCTGCGGCTGCCGGAAGCCGGCTCGGTGCGCGACCGCGACCGAGACCGCGACCGCTCGTCGCGCGAGCCGTACGAGACCAACGCTGACCTCGATGGAGAGGACCAGGACCGGCCGTACGAGACCAATTCCTGTGAACCCCTTTCTGCCCCGGAGGTCCTTCCGTGACCCGAGTTCTGGTCGTCGAGGACGAGGAATCGTTCAGCGACGCACTGTCGTACATGCTCCGTAAGGAGGGATTCGAGGTCGCGATCGCGGCAACGGGACCCGAGGGGCTCGACGAGTTCGAGCGCAACGGCGCCGATCTGGTGCTGCTCGACCTGATGCTGCCGGGCCTCCCCGGCACGGAGGTGTGCCGTCAGCTGCGCGGCCGCTCCAACGTCCCGGTGATCATGGTGACCGCCAAGGACAGCGAGATCGACAAGGTCGTCGGCCTGGAGATAGGAGCCGACGACTATGTGACCAAGCCCTTCTCCTCGCGCGAGCTGGTGGCCCGCATCCGGGCCGTACTGCGTCGCCGCGGCGAGCCGGAGGAGGTCAGCCCGGCCGCGCTGGAGGCCGGGCCGGTACGGATGGACGTCGACCGGCACGTGGTCACGGTCGGCGGCGGCAAGGTGGACCTCCCGCTGAAGGAGTTCGACCTGCTGGAGATGTTGCTGCGCAACGCGGGCCGGGTGCTGACCCGGATGCAGCTGATCGACCGCGTCTGGGGTGCGGATTACGTGGGCGACACGAAGACGCTGGACGTCCATGTGAAACGGCTGCGCGCGAAGATCGAGCCTGACCCCGGGGCGCCGCGTTATCTGGTGACGGTGCGTGGTCTGGGCTACAAGTTCGAGCCGTAAACCGCAGCCTCGGCGCCCCGGTCTGAGACCGGCGGACGGAGTCCGGCGCAGCGTCCCGAAGCCCGTGAGGCCCCCTGGGGCCGAGCGGTGCGAGCGGTGCGAGGGGCGCGTGCGGGAGGGGCTGGCTTCGCCGAGAGGGCCCTGGAAGTCGCTTCCAGGGCCCTCGCAGTGGTTGCTGTCGGTGCAGCCGTCGGGTCAGTTGCCCGTCGGGGTCGGTTCGCCCGAGGCGATGCCGTTGGCCGGCGTGCCGCTCTCGTTCCCGTTCCCGTTCCCCGCCGCGCCGGACGGCTTGTTGGTCGCCGTGGCGCTGCCGGACGCCGTGGAGCCCGGCTTCTTGGTGCCGGTCTGCTTGCCGGCCGGGGTGGTGGGCACCGTGGTGGTCGGGGTCGTGGTCGGCATCTGCGACGGGCCCCAGTCCTCGAAGTAGTGCGTCGCCGGGACCACGAACGCCGTGATCGGCACATCGCCCGTCTTACTGAGGTCGAAGACGATCCGCTGCGCGTCGCCGTTTCTGGGGGCCTCGCGCCCGTTCTCGATGACCGCGGAGGGGTTGCCCTTGCCGCCGAGGAGCACCGAGCCGCCGGCCGGGATGATGACCGCGCCGCTGCCCTTGGCCGGGGACACCTTCACCTTGGTGCTGGTCCCGGGGAGGGTGATGGCCTTGAGGGTCTGGTTGCCCCCGCCGTTGTTGAAGATCTTGGCCGTGATGACGGCCGGGCCCTTCGCCTTGCGGTCCGGCTGGGTCACGATGGTGGCGTTCTGGACCTTGATATCGCCGATGGACGTCGCGGCGTTGTCCGGCTTGACCTGCAGCGTCTGCGCGTTGTCCCCGGCCGCGCAAGCGGAGAGCGGGGCGACCGAGACCACGAGGGCGGCGGCGGCGAGGACGCCGCGTCGAAGGCTGCTGCTCACGGCGGCGGCATCTCCTAAGGGCTAGGTAAAAGTTGGATCAGCGGGCTTAGGTTACCGATCCCCTTGCCCGGGGCCGCACCCGACCCACCCGGGGTTGCCCCTGCCCGACCGGCGCACCGCCCGGCCCGCCGCCCGGGGCACCGCCCACGGCCGTGGAGAGGCCGCAGAGAGACCGTCGCCAAGGAGGCGGCGCGATGCGATCTCCGGCTTCCCGGATCCACTTCTGACGTGCATGGCGAATATCGGTCCGGTGGTGGAAGGGGCGATTATCGGTAAGGAATGTGTGGACGTCCGAGAATTGATCAACACTCTTGATCCACTCTTGATCCACCCCTGATCCACTCTGGCGTGATCAATTCGGGAAAGACGATGGGATCACTCGCTCCAGGCCCGAACGGAGTAGCGGAAGTCCTTCGACTGGACTCCGGCAAAACGGGACGTAAGGTCACTCGTGAGGGGCTGTTGGGGGGTGTAACGTACGGGTTTCGCTGCGCCCGTGCAGCCGCTCCCACCTGCGAATACCCGCTTCCGCCAGCCCCGCCCAGCACGTTCCGCCTGCTGTTGTCAAGCCCCGAGATATGCCCTGACCTGCGAAAACGCCATTCAGAAGAAGGCGTTCCCGTGTTACCCTGGATAGCCACGGAAGGGGTACCTGTCACATGACGTTCAAGGTTGGCGACACCGTGGTCTATCCCCATCACGGGGCCGCGCTGATCGAGGCCATCGAAACTCGCCAGATCAAAGGCGTGGACAAGACCTACTTGGTGCTGAAGGTCGCTCAGGGTGATCTGACGGTTCGCGTGCCGGCGGACAATGCGGAGTTCGTCGGTGTGCGTGATGTGGTCGGCCAGGACGGGCTGGACCGGGTCTTCGAGGTGTTGCGCGCACCGTACGCCGAAGAGCCGACGAACTGGTCCCGTCGCTACAAGGCAAATCTCGAGAAGCTCGCCTCCGGCGACGTTATCAAGGTCGCCGAAGTGGTGCGCGACCTGTGGCGCCGAGAGCGGGAGCGCGGACTCTCCGCCGGTGAGAAGCGCATGCTTGCCAAGGCACGCCAGATCCTGGTGAGTGAGCTCGCCCTCGCTGAGAACACCAACGAGGACAAGGCCGAGGCCCTGCTCGACGAGGTCCTCGCGTCCTGACACATAGATGCCGCGGTGCCCGAGTGATTCAGACATTGTCTGTCGCCGGGCGCTGCGGCATGTGCGCATGCCGGTGTCGCCGAAGATTCCGGTCCCCTGATGAAGTGCCCCGAAATCCGGCCCACTGTCACCACGGGTCACCACGGCCGATGCTCCGGCCGACCGCCTGCCGGCTCCGCGCCGGCGGTGTTGGTGTGCCGGGCCCGGGCAGCTGGCTCGACCAGTCGTCACGGAAGGGGCTGGTCGGGGCATCGCGCCCGGCACGCTGTGGCCATACCCATTTCGGTCGAGGAAGCAAACCTGAACGCCAACTCAATGTCCGTCTCAGGGCAGTCCGTGAACCCCGGGGGCAGCGAGAGCCCCGCCCGCCCCACCCGTACCGCCGCCGTGATCCCGGCCGCGGGCCGCGGGGTGCGGCTCGGGCCCGGCGCGCCCAAGGCGCTGCGTCCGCTCAGCGGTACGCCGATGCTGGTCCACGCCGTGCGCGCGATGGCCCGGTCCCGTTCCGTCGCGCTGGTCGTCGTGGTCGCCCCGCCGGAAGGGACCGATGAGGTCCGCCGGCTGCTCGACGCGTATCCGCTGACCGGCACCACCGACGTGGTCGTGGTGCCGGGCGGTGAGACCCGCCAGGAGTCGGTGCGGCGCGGCCTGGCCGCCGTCCCCGAGGACATCAGCTGTGTCCTCGTCCATGACGCGGCGCGCCCGCTGGTCCCCGTCGACACCGTGGACGCGGTCGTCGCCGCCGTACGGGAGGGGGCGCCCGCCGTCGTCCCGGCGCTGCCGCTCGCCGACACCGTCAAGCAGGTCGAACCGCGCACCGGCGACCGGGCCGGGGAGCCCGAGCCGGTGGTCGGCACCCCGGACCGCGCGCTGCTGCGCGCCGTACAGACCCCGCAGGGCTTCGACCGGGCCACGCTGGTCGAGGCGCACGAGAAGATCGCCCTGGAGGGCGAGGGCGCGACGGACGACGCCGGGATGGTGGAGCGTCTTGGGGCCGAGGTCGTGGTCGTGCCAGGCCATGAGGAGGCGTTCAAAGTGACCCGGCCGCTGGATCTGGTGCTGGCCGAGGCCGTGCTCGCCCGCAGGAGGGCCACCGATGGCTTCTGAGAATTCCGGACCCTCTGAGGTCCATGGCGGGTCCCTCGCCGGGCTGCCGCTCGTGGGCATCGGCACGGATGTACACGCCTTCGAGAAGGGCCGCGAGCTGTGGTGCGCGGGTCTGCTGTGGGAGGGCGAGGAGTACGGAGAGTACGGCCTGGCCGGGCACTCCGACGGCGATGTCGCCGCGCACGCCGCCTGTGACGCGCTGTTCTCCGCCGCCGGGGTCGGCGACCTCGGCGCGCACTTCGGCACCGACCGCCCCGAGTGGGCCGGGGCCTCGGGGGTCACCCTGCTGGCCGAGGCCGCCCGGATCGTCCGCGCCGCGGGGTTCGAGATCGGGAATGTGGCGATCCAGGTGATCGGTGTACGCCCGAAGATCGGCAAGCGGCGGGACGAGGCGACGAAGGCCCTTTCGGCGGCGGTCGGGGCGCCCGTGGCGATTTCGGGCACCACCACCGACGGGCTGGGCCTCACCGGCCGCGCGGAGGGACTCGCGGCGATCGCCACGGCCCTGGTGGTGCGGACGGGCCGGCCGCCCGCGGCATAGGCAGGGGAGGTCGCTCCGCCGAGCGGTTCGGCCGAGCGGTTCCGTGGCCGGAGCGTCCCAAGTGTCACGCTTCTGTGTCCCTGTGGGCATAGGGACACAGGGCACTGCCGCGTTCCGTCTACCCTTGATGCGTGACTATTCGCCTGTACGACACCAGCGCCCGGCAGATCCGTGACTTCAACCCGCTCACGCCGGGCTGCGTCTCGATCTACCTGTGTGGCGCGACCGTGCAGGCCGCCCCGCATATCGGGCACATCAGGTCGGGGCTCAACTTCGACATCATGCGCCGCTGGTTCAGCTACCGCGGCTACGACGTGACGTTCATCCGCAACGTCACCGACATCGACGACAAGATCATCGCGAAGTCGGCGGAGCAGAACCGCCCCTGGTGGGCGATCGGCTATGAGAACGAGCGCGCGTTCAACTCCGCGTACGACATCCTCGGCTGCCTGCCCGTGACCTATGAGCCCCGGGCCACCGGCCATGTGCCGGAGATGATCGAAATGATGCGGGGGCTGATCGAGCGGGGTCATGCCTACGCCGCCGAGGGCAGCGTCTACTTCGACGTGCGCTCGTACCCCGGCTATCTCCAGCTCTCCAACCAGGAGCTGGACGGGCTGCGCCAGCCCTCCGGCGAGGGTGAGTACGGCAAGCGCGATCCGCGCGACTTCGCCATGTGGAAGGCGGCCAAGCCCGGCGAGCCGAGCTGGGAGACCCCGTGGGGGCGCGGCCGGCCCGGCTGGCACCTGGAGTGCTCGGCGATGGCCCATAAGTACCTGGGCTCGGCCTTCGACATCCACGGCGGCGGCGTCGACCTGATCTTCCCGCACCATGAGAACGAGATCGCGCAGGCCAAGGCGTACGGCGACGACTTCGCGACGTACTGGACGCATAACGCCTGGGTGACCATGAGCGGCGAGAAGATGAGCAAGTCGCTCGGCAATTCGGTGCTGGTCTCCGAGATGGTCAAGCACTGGCGCCCCATCGTGCTGCGCTACTACCTCGGCACCCCGCACTACCGCTCCATGATCGAGTACAGCGAGGAGTCGCTGCGCGAGGCCGAGTCCGCGTTCGCGCGCATCGAGGGCTTCGTACAGCGGGTCACCGAGAAGGCCGGGAAGGTCGTTCCGCCCGCGCCCGAGGTGCCGCCCGCGTTCGCGGAGGCGATGGACGACGACTTCGGCGTCCCGCAGGCGCTCGCGATCGTCCACACCACCGTCCGCCAGGGGAACTCCGCCCTGACCGCCGACGACAAGGAGTCGGCGGTCGCGCGGCTGGCCGAGGTGCGCGCCATGCTCGGCGTGCTGGGCCTCGACCCGCTCGACGAGCACTGGGCGGGCGGCCCCGACCGGGGTGAGGATCTGCACGGCGTGGTCGACTCGCTCGTACGGCTGGTCCTGGAGCAGCGGCAGGCCGCGCGGACCCGTAAGGACTACGCGACGGCGGACGCCATCCGCGATCAGCTTCAGCAGTCGGGGCTGGTCATCGAGGACACCCCGAGCGGGCCGCGCTGGGAGCTCGGCTCGCGCTGACCCCGGCGGCCCCGCCCCGACTGACCGACCCACCGACGCGGTGCGCCCCGGCGCACCCCTACGACATGACCCAAGCAGGCAGCCGCCGGACCAGGCCCGGGGGCGCAGCCGCGCGAAGCCGTGAGGCCCGTCAGGGCCGGGCGGCCGGCGGGCGGCCACGGATGAGAAACAGGTGAACCCCATGGCCGGCAACAGCCAGCGCAGGAACCGTCGCACCGCCAACAAGAAGGGCGCGACGGTCGGCAGCGGCGGCAAGCGGCGCCGGGCCCTGGAGGGCAAGGGCCCCACCCCGCCCGCCGAGATGCGCAAGGGCCATGCCAAGCAGCGCGTCGCCAACGCGCGCGCCAAGCAGGCGGCCCGCCGCCCGGCCCCGCGGCGCGGCGGCGGCAAGGGTACGAACGAGCTGGTCGTCGGCCGTAACCCGGTCGTCGAGGCGCTGCGCGAGGGCGTGCCGGCCATCATGCTGTACGTCCAGCAGTTCATCGACAGCGACGAGCGGGTGCGCGAGGCGCTGAAGCTCGCGGCCGACCGCGGCGGTATCCACCTCATGGAGGCCCCGCGCCCCGAGCTGGACCGGATGACCAACGGCCTCAACCACCAGGGGCTGGTGCTCCAGGTGCCGCCGTACGAGTACGCGCACCCCGAGGACCTGCTCGACGCCGCGGCCGAGGAGGGCAAGGACCCGCTGATCGTCGCCCTCGACGGGGTCACCGACCCGCGCAACCTGGGCGCCGTGGTGCGCTCGGTGTCGGCGTTCGGCGGCCATGGCGTGGTGGTGCCGGAGCGGCGCGCGGCCGGGATGACGGCGGGGGCGTGGAAGACCTCGGCGGGCACCGCGGCGCGTACGCCGGTGGCGCGGGCGACCAACCTCACGCGCGCGCTGGAGGCGTACAAGAAGGCGGGCCTGATGGTGGTCGGGCTCGACGCGGACGGCGATACCGAGGTGCAGAACGCCGAGGTGCTGGACGGGCCGGTGGTGATCGTGGCCGGCAGCGAGGGCAAGGGGCTGTCCCGGCTGGTCGCCGAGACCTGTGACGTCCTGGTGCGCATCCCGATGCCCGGTGGCGCCGAATCGCTCAACGCGGGCGTCGCGACGGGCGTCGTGCTGTACGAGGTGGTCCGGCACCGGAGCTGAGCGTCGGGCTCCGGGCGGGGCCCCGGTCCGGCACCCGGGCCGCCCCGGTCGGGCTCCCGGGCTGCCCCCGGTCGGGCTCCCGGCCCGGCACCGGAGCCGAGCGGTCTGGCTCCCGGGCCGCCCCGGTCCGGCACCCGGGCCGCGCCCGGAGCTGGAGCGATCATGCTCTGAGGGGTCTCACATGATCATGGCTTGACGGGCCTCGGACACCTCGGGGCGGTCACGGCAGTGTCCTATCCGCGCGTCACTCGGTTAGTTGAGCGTGGAGACCAGAACACCCCGCACGCCCTTGGGGGGACGCGCACCGGGTTTTGACGACGAGCCACGGCTGACCATGGCCAAGGTGCCGAGCGATCCGGCACAGGTCACCGTCAATCCCGCGAGCTTCCGGGTGCGGCTCGCCGCCCCGGTGGTGAGCGACGCGCTGGCGGACACGACGCGGCTCGCCCGCGTCCCGGCCGCCGCCCGGCGCCGCCCGCCCGTGGTCTGGAGCGGCCGCACCCGGCCCGGCGGCGACGCGGACACCACCCGGCTGCTGCAGGCCGTGCGGTACGCGGGGGTGGAACTCGCGGAAAGAGGGGCAAAGGGGGCCGACGGCGCCTCCGGCGTCGGGGACGGCGGCGACGACGTGGCCGCCACCCAGGTGCTGCCGCGGCTCGCCTTCGACGACGGCCCGCCCACGGTCATCGGCCCGCGCCGCAGCCCATACGCCGAGCGGGGCCGCGCCCCGGCGGCAGCCGGTGGAGTGCCCCCGCAGGCGGGGGAGCGGCGGACGGCTGGGGGGCGGACCGCCGAAGGCCGGGCGGCCCGGAGCGGGAGCGGGAGCCGGGGCGCCGAGGTGCCGCGCCCGCGCCGCCACGCCGAGTCCGTACGGCACGCCTATTACCCCGGCCGCCGGATGAACCTGGGCGTGGTGCTGCTCCCGCTGCGCGTCTTCCTCGGCCTCATCTCCATCTACGCCGGTATGGGCAAGCTCTCCGACCCGGTCTACTTCGACGGCGGCGAGCGCGGTTCGATGGTCACCTGGCTGCGTTCGCTGCACCCCTGGGCGATCGCCGAGCCGCTGCGCGACTTCGCGCTCGGGCATCCGGTGGGTGCGGGCCTGACGGTGGCCTTCCTACAGGTCGTGGTCGGGGTGCTGACGGTGCTGGGGCTGTGGCAGCGGCTGGCGGCCTTCTTCGGCGCGTCGCTGTCGGCCGCGCTGATCCTGACCGTGAGCTGGCGGACCGTACCGGTGTACGACGCGCCGGACATCATCTACCTCGCCGCCTGGAGCCCGCTGATCATCGCGGGCGCCCCGGTGTACTCGACGGACGCGCGGCTCGCGGGCGAGGCGTGGCGGCGGCTCGGGCCGCGGGTCGGGCTGTGGGCGCTGCGGCGGCGGGTGCTGCGCCGGGGCGGCTTCATGGCGATGATCGTGGTCGGGGTGACGCTGCTGCTCGGCTCGATGCTCGGCGGCGCCGTACGGGCCTCGGAGACGGTGCGCGGACCGGAGCCGAGCGACACCCCGACGAACAACCTGCCCGGTTCGCCGCTGCCCCGGCGGGCCGACCAGAGCCCCAGCGGCGCCACCCGCGGCCCCCTCGGCACGGGCGGGGCGCCGTCCCCGCGCACCCCGCGGACCAGCCCGACCGCCCCGTCGGCGGCCTCTTCCACGGGCTCGCCCAGCGCGCCGGCCCCGGCCGGCGGCTCCCACCGCCCCCGCCCGTCGCACAGCGGCGCGCGGACGGTCCCAGGGCAGCCGCGGCGGCCCGCAGTCGGCCCGGAGACCACGGAAGGGCCGTCGTCGGCGGGCGGGCGGACCGGCCGGGGCGGCCGGGGCGGTCTCGGCACCGGCGAGGGCGAGACCTGGCCCGAGGCGGTCACGGGCAGCGGCGGCACGTCCGGCGACTCGTACGGCTACGGCGAGAGCTCCCCGGAGAGCAACGGCGGCGCCCTCGGCGGGCTCCTCGGCTGACGGGGCCGGTTGGCTGACGCGGCGGTCGGCGCGCTGACGCGCCGCGATGTGGCGTCGTGGCGCAGCTCGCGGAGGTGCCGCGAGCTGCGCCCCGGCTTACGTCCCGGCTGGCGCCCCGGCCCGGCCCGGCACTGCCTGGGCCGGGCCGACGGCTGTCCGGGCCGGCGCCTGGGCTGACCGCTGCCCGGGCCCGGCCGCTGTCCGGGGCCAGCGGCTGTCCGGGCGCGGCTACCGCAGGGCGCGGTTACCTCGGGGCGCGGCGCTCCGTACCAGCGCACGGCTCCAGGCGCGCGGCGCCCGGACCGTGGCCCGGGTCAACACGCGCGCGAGGCCGCGCTCACGCGCGTACTGCGGGGCGGCTACCGCAGGGCGCGGTTACCCCGGGCCGCAGCCGCCGCACGGCTCCAGGGGCGCGGCCGACCGCGGCACGCGGCGCCTGGGCCGCGGCCCAGGCGCCGCGCGCAGGCCGCGGCCCGGATCAACACG